>CAYTVY010000028.1:0-23692 GCA_964441925.1 uncultured Geothermobacter sp. | reverse complement strand
ATCTAAGGCGCACCCATAGGTTCGCCGGTGATTTTTGGGAAACGCAGGCAGGTCAATGACTTGCGCTATTCGCCGGCGACAAGCTCACTGCTTCAGGTTCTATTTTACTTCGGTTCGGCCGGTTGTCCGCAAAAGTGCAGGATTTTAATATTAGAAGACGCCAAACACTTGCCGTCGCGGCAAGAAAAAAGGCCGGCCGCCTGCAGCGACCGGCCCTTTGCGGGCGGCATTTCACCAAACCGGGGCTCAGTACCGGGCGTCGGCGAATTCCACCCAGCCTCCGGCCTGAACCAGAGCCTTGTCGAAGGGACTGATGTCGAAGGAAAACTCCCGGCTCTCGTCGCCGCACCGGGCCACCAGGCGCTGCCCCTCGACATCGACATCGATCGTCAGTTCTCCCTGCCGTCCCAGCGCGAAAAGGGTGTCGATATCCGACTTCGGCAGCTCGACGGCCAACATGCCACAGTTGAACATGTTCTGGCGAAAGATGCGGGCATAGCTTTCGGCGATGATGGTATGGACACCGTTGACCTCGAACACCCAGGGGGCATGCTCACGCGACGAACCGCAGCCGAAATTTTCCCGGGTGACGATCACCCGGGCCCGACGCACCTGCTCCGATTTCGGATCGAATCCATCCAGCTTGAGATCCTCGAGCATGTAGGGTCGGAGCGCCTCCTTGGTTACTTCGGTCAGGTACTTGGCCGGAATGATCTCGTCGGTATTGATATCGGAACGGTCGAGCAGCAGAGCCGGACCGCCAAACTGTTTGCTGGTCATGCCAATCCTCCTGTCAGGCCGCGGGCTGCCGCAGCAGTTCGCGGGCATCGGTAATGACACCGGTCACGGCACTGGCGGCCGCCGTGGCCGGACTCATCAGGTGCACCATGCCGCCCTTGCCCATGCGCCCGTTGAAGTTGCGGTTGGTGGTCGAGGCGCAAACCTCTCCCTCGGCCAGCACGCCGTTGCTCATCCCCAGGCAGGCACCACAGGTGGGGTTGGTGACGCAGAAGCCAGCCTGCATGAAGATATCGATGATACCTTCGGCGAGAGCCTGCTGAAAGATCTGCGGCGTCGCCGGGGAAACGATGCCCCGTACCGAATCGGCGATCCGGCGACCCTCGAGAATGCGCGCGGCCTCGCGCAGATCCTCGATGCGCCCGTTGGTGCAACTGCCGATGTAGACCTGGTCGATCCGCTCGCCCGCCATCTCGGCCACCGGCTTGACACAGTCGGGTTTGTAGCCGTAGGTGACCTGCGGCTCAAGGGCGCTGACGTCGAAATCGAACTCTTGCTCATAGACGGCGTCGGGATCGGCACACCAGCGGCGGTACTCGGCAAGCGCCGCCTCGGGAGAGGCGAACTCCTCCTTGATGAACGGCCAGAGATAGTCAACGGTCACCCGGTCCGGCTCGCAGATACCACAGGTGCCACCAGCCTCGATCGCCATGTTGCACAGGGTCATGCGCGATTCCATGCTCATGCCGGCAACAACCGGGCCATGGAACTCGATCACCCGATCGGTGGCACCGTTGACCCCCAACTGGCCGATGACGAAAAGGATCACATCCTTGGCATAGACCCCCTCGGGCAGCTCGCCGGTCAGGTTGATGCGAATGGTCTTCGGCTCGCGAAAAGCGCAGACCCCCTTGAGAATGCCGACCTCGAGATCGGTGGTACCGACACCGGCGGCAAAAGCGCCAAAAGCTCCGTGCGTGCAGGTATGGGAATCCCCCATGATCACGGTGAAACCGGGCCGGATATACCCCTTTTCGGGGAAAATGGCGTGACAGACGCCGTTGCGGCCGACGTCGAAGAAGTCCCGGATCTGGTGCCGACGGGCCCAGTCGCGCAGAATCTTGGCCTGCAACGCCGTCTTGCTGTCCTTGGAAGGGGTGACATGGTCGATGACTGCCTTGATCTTGTCGGGATCGAAGACCCGGTCCTTGCCCCGCCATTCGAGGTCGGCGATGGCGACCGGCGTGGTGATCTCGTGACAGAGCACCCGGTCGAGATCGAGAACCTTGGTTCCCGGAAAGGGCTCATCACGCAGATGAGCGGCAAAAATCTTTTCTGCTATCGTCTGTCCCATCGTTTCTCCTTGCTCACCGCTGCCACCGAAATTGACCGGCGGAGGGATCACCCTACGCCGGTCGTGTCAGCGCTCGTGTCTTGATGGCTGCCGCGTCAGATTGCAACCCGACGGCGTTCTTTGACCGACGCCATCTTGTTCAGAGCATTGATATAGGCCTTGGCGGAGGCCACGATGATATCCTCGTCGGCGCCCTGTCCGATCACCTCGCGACCGTCCTCACGCAGACGCACCGTACATTCGCCCTGGGCGTCGGTCCCGCCGGTGATGGCCCCGACAGCGTACTGTTCGAGCTTGGCCCGGCTGCCCGTCAGTTCGCGGATCGCCTTGAAGGTCGCGTCGACCGGACCGGCTCCCAGAACCGCGATTTTCCGGATTTCGCCATCGATCTCCATCTGCACCGTCGCCGTGGGCGCAGCGAAGGATCCGGAGGAGACATTCATCTGCAGCAGCTTGTAACGTTCGTCGATCCGGATGATCTCGTCGGCGACGATGGCATCGATGTCTTCGTCGAAAATCTCCTTCTTGGCATCGGCCAGCGCCTTGAAGCGAACGAAGGCCCGCTCGATGTCCTCTTTTTCGAGATCATACCCCAACTCCTTCAGTCGCGCCACAAAGGCATGCCGGCCGGAGTGCTTGCCGAGCACCAACTTGTTCTTGTTCAGTCCGATCGACTCGGGGGTCATGATCTCGTAGGTCTCCTTGTCCATCAGCACGCCATGCTGATGGATGCCGGCCTCATGGGCGAAGGCATTGGCGCCGACGATCGCCTTGTTCGGCTGGACGGCGATCCCGGTGATGGTGGAAAGCAGCCGGCTGCTGGCATAGATGTGCTCGGTCACCACGTCGGTGGTGTAGGGCATGATGTCGTGCCGGGTCCTCAGGGCCATGACCACTTCCTCGAGCGAGCAGTTGCCGGCCCGCTCGCCGATGCCGTTGATGGTGCACTCGATCTGCCCCGCCCCGGCCCGCAGGGCGGCCAGGGAATTGGCCACCGCCAGACCGAGATCGTTGTGACAGTGGACGGAGATGACCGCCTGGTCGATATTTTTCACGTTCTCCCGCAGGTACTTGATGATTTCGTAGAATTCGTGCGGGATGGCATAACCGACCGTATCCGGGATATTGACCGTGGTGGCACCGGCCTCGATGACCGCCTCGACCACCTGGGCGAGAAACGGCAGCCGGGTCCGCACCGCGTCCTCGCAGGAGAACTCGATGTTCCCGGTGTACTTCCTGGCATGCTCCACCGCCTTGACCGCCGTCTCCAGCACCTTCTCCGGCGGCATCTGCAGCTTGCGCTCCATGTGAATGTCGGAGGTGGCGATGAAGGTGTGGATGCGGCCGCGCTCGCCGGCATACTGCAGCGCCTCCCAGGCACGGTCGATGTCCTTGAAGTTCGCCCGGCACAGCCCGGCGATCTGAGGCTTCTCGATGGTCTGGGCGATCTTTTTGACCGCCTCGAAATCACCGTCGGAAGCGATCGGAAAGCCTGCCTCGATGACATCGACGTTCAGTTTCTCGAGCTGGTGGGCGATTCTGAGTTTCTCGTCGATGTTCATGCTGGCGCCGGGGCTCTGCTCACCGTCGCGCAAGGTGGTGTCGAAAATGGTGATCCGTCTCTTTTCGCTCATTCCTTCCTCCCGTTCAGGACCGTCCGCCAGGCGGGGTCCGGCTGTTTGTCTCCATTCGTTGACCGATACACGGCAATGCTTCCCATCAGCTCTCCCAGGTCGGATTCCAGCAGGACCACCTCCTTTCGCCGGATTGTTGCCAACTCTCCCCAAAAAAGAAACGGCTCCCGCCCCGTCAGGGGCGAGAGCCGTCAGGCTCCGCGGTACCACCCTGTTTCACCCTCCCGCAGGGAAGGCCTTCATTCGCCCTTGACGCAGGCTCACGGCGCTGGCTGCAACCCGCAACCGGGCTGGTGACCAACGCGGCTCCAAGGCGAGTTCAGCCCCTTTCCGTACCGGCTCGCAGCAACCGCCGGCTCTCTGGAACGGCAGGGAGGCCTACTACTCCTCTTCAACGCCTTTGCTGTCTGTATCTTTCGCCCAATAAAACAGACCCGTCGACAGGCTGTCAAGCAAAATTCACTCTTCCTCTCCCGGCAGGCCGTTCTCCTCATTCACTTCGGCCACCACCTGGTCGGACGAATCATCCCGCGGCCCGTGCTTGCCGGCACCGAAAACCAGGCCGAGCGGGCCGGAGACGACATAGATCAGTCCGAAGGTAAAGAGCATGATCTCCGGCCGGGCGACGATGACGATAATGAGAAAGATCAGCAGCACCAGAAAACCGAAGGGCTGGCGCTTGACCAGCTCGGGATCCTTGAATGAATAGTAGCGGATGCTGCTGACCATCAGAAATGCCAGGGAATAGATGAGCAGCAGAACCGAAACCTTCCGGATGGTGCCGGTGCCCCCGAGATAGTAGAAGAGTAGCACGCAGGAGGCGACCATGCCGGCGGCGGCCGGGATGGGCAGGCCGAGAAAGCGCTTCGACTCGACGGTATTGATCTGCACATTGAATCGCGCCAGGCGCAGGGCACCGCAGACGACGTAGAGAAAGGCCGCCAGCCAGCCGAGCTTGCCGAAGGGTCGCAGGGCCCACATGTACATCAGCACCCCCGGCGCCACCCCGAAGGCGACCAGATCGGCCAGGGAATCGTATTCGACCCCGAAGCGGCTGGTGGTGCCGGTCATGCGGGCGACACGACCGTCGAGACCGTCGAAGACCGTCGCAATCAGAATGAACCAGGCGGCGACATCGTAGTTGCCATGGATCGTCGAAATGATGCTGTAGAAGCCGGCAAAAAGCCCCCCGGTGGTGAAGAGATTGGGAAGCAGGTAGACTCCCCGATGCAGGTTCTGCCTGCGGTCCTTGAGCTGGCTGACATTCATTGCAGATTCCCCAGTACCGTTTCACCGCCCACCGTCGTCTGTCCGAGCGTCACCTGCGGCTCGAAATCCTCCGGAAGATAGATGTCGACCCGGCTGCCGAAACGGATCAACCCGTAACGATCGCCGGCCTCGAGCACATCACCAACCTCCGGATAGCAGACGATCCGGCGGGCGATCAGACCGGCGATCTGAACACAGGCGACCCGGGTTCCACCGTCCGTCTCGATGAGCAGGCCGGCCTGCTCGTTCTGCTCACTCGCCTTGTCCAGGGCGGCATTGAAAAACCGCCCCTGACGATGGTAGCTGTCGACCACCCGGCCCGTACAGGGAAAACGGTTGACATGAACATTGAAGACCGACATGAAGATACTGATCTTCAGCGCCCCTCTTTCGAGCATAGGCGCACTGTCGACCCTGCCGAGAAAGACAATCCGGCCGTCGGCCGGTGCGACCACCACGCCGGGCTGCCCGGGAACAATCCGCTCCGGATTGCGGAAGAAGTAGATGATGAACAGGGTCACCCCCAACAGCAGCAGGGTAGGCAGATTCCAGCCCAGCAGCGCACTGATCAGGGTCAAAAATGCGGAAACGACGATAAAAGGATAGCCTTCCGCGGCTATCGGCTGATTCCGGTCCAACACCTTGGGCACACCCTCGAAAAGGTGACGGCCGGACCGTCATTCCGGACGGTCCGGCCCGGTTGTTTCAGTTCTTGCTCTTGTCGACGATCTTCTGGATCCAGGGCATCATGCTGCGCAGTTTCTCGCCCACCTGCTCGATGGGATGGGCCGCCATCAGCCGCCGCCGTGCCGTCATCTCCGGATAGTTGGTCTGTCCTTCGAGGATGAAACGCTTGGCGTACTCGCCGTTCTGGATGTTGGCCAGGCACTCACGCATCGCCTGCCGGCTCTGCTCGTTGATGATTTTCGGCCCGGTGACATATTCGCCATACTCCGCATTGTTGGAGATCGAGTAGTTCATGTTGGCGATGCCGCCCTCGTACATCAGGTCGACGATCAGCTTCAGTTCGTGCAGACACTCGAAGTAGGCCATCTCGGGCGCGTAACCGGCCTCGACCAGGGTTTCGAAACCGGCCTTGACCAGCTCGACCACGCCACCGCAGAGCACCGCCTGCTCCCCGAAGAGATCGGTTTCGGTCTCGTCCTTGAACGTGGTCTCGATGATACCGGTGCGCCCGCCGCCGATGGCGCTGGCATAGGACAGGGCCACGTTCTTGGCGTTGCCGGAGGCGTCCTGGAAAACGGCAATCAGGTCCGGAATGCCACCTCCCTTGACGAATTCGCTGCGCACGGTGTGACCGGGCGCCTTCGGGGCGATCATGATGACGTCGAGATCGGCCCGGGGAACGATCTGGTTGTAATGGATGCTGAAACCGTGGGCAAAGGCCAGCGTCGCCCCCTGCCTGAGATTGGGTTCGATTTCGTCCCGGTAGAGGCGGGCCTGGAATTCGTCCGGCGTCAGGATCATCACCAGATCGGCGGCTGCCACGGCCTCGGCCACCGGCTTCACGGTGAGACCGGCACTTTCGGCCTTCCGGACGGATGCCGAGCCGCCACGCAGGGCGACGGTCACGTCGACACCCGAGTCTTTCAGGTTGTTGGCATGGGCATGCCCCTGGGAACCGTAACCGACGATGGTCACCTTCATGCCGCGGATGATCGAGAGATCGGCATCCTTATCGTAATAGACCTTCATGCCTGTCTTTCCTCCTTGATGCTGTAGATTGCTCAGTCGCAGGGCGACTTATAGCACAGCCGCCCGGCGGCGTGCAAAAATCTTTCACCGGCAGGCTATTCGGCCTGCCGCCAGCCCTTCGGTCCCCGCCCGAGGACGACCGGACCTGTCCGCACCAGCTCCTTGATACCGATCGGCCGCAGCAGCTCGATGATGGCGTCGATCTTGCTCGGAGCGCCAGTCACCTCCAAAGTATAGGAACGGGGGGTGACATCGACCACCTTGCTGCGGAAGATGTCGGCGATGCGCAGCACCTCGGCCCGCACCGACTCCTCGGCGTTGACCTTGATCATCGCCAGTTCCCGCTCGACATAGTCCTCGCCGGTGAAATCGATCACCTTCACCGTGTCGATCAGCTTGTTGAGCTGCTTGTTGATCTGTTCGAGAATCCGGTCGTCACCGGTGGTGACAATGGTCATCCGGGACAGGCTGGGGTCGAGAGTCGGCGCGACCGACAGGCTCTCGATGTTGAATCCGCGGCCGGAAAAGAGCCCGGCAACCCGCGCCAGAACACCGAATTCATTTTCCACCAGAACGGAAATGGTATGTCTCATGCTCTATCCTCCTTGGTCACAATGCAAGAGCGAATCAGGATGCCAGCACCATCTCATGGATGCTACGGCCGGCGGGAACCATCGGGAGGACATTCTCTTCCCTGGCGACCTTGAATTCCATGATCACCGGACCCGGCGTCTCCAACCCCTGCCGGAGAACGGTCTCGACCTCTTCCGGACGGGAGGCCTGAAAGCCCCTGGCACCGTAGGCTTCGGCCAGCTTGACGAAATCGATCGGCACCTCGAGGGGAGTCTGGCTGTAGTTGCGCTCGAAGAAGAGCTGCTGCCACTGACGCACCATTCCCAGATAGTTGTTGTTGAGAATGATGATTTTCACCGGCAGCTGGTACTGCACCAGGGTGGCCAGCTCCTGCGAGTTCATCTGGAAGGAGCCGTCGCCGGAGATATCGATCACCTGCCGGTCGGGAAAGGCCATCTGGGCCCCCAGCGCCGCCGGCAGGCCATACCCCATGGTGCCCAGGCCGCCGGAGGTGAGAAAGGTGCGCGGCTGCTTGAAGCGGAAGAACTGGGCGGTCCACATCTGGTGCTGTCCCACCTCGGTGGTGATGATGGCATCCTCGCGCAACATTCCGCTCAGCTTCTCGATGACGAACTGCGGCTTGATTTCGCTGTCGGAGGGGGTATAGGTCAGCGGATGCTTCTCCTTCCAGGCGGCGATCTCCGCCAGCCAGTCGGCATTGCGGCGCACCAGCTCCCTGACGTCGTCCCCCTCTTCGTGCAGCTTGCGAAGCAGCGACTGCAGCACCTGTTTCAGGTCACCGACGATCGGCAGATCGACCCGGACGTTTTTCTTGATCGAGGTGGGATCGATGTCGACATGGATGATCTTGGCGTTGGGGGCGAAAGTATCGATCTTGCCGGTCACCCGGTCGTCGAAACGGGCACCAACGGCGATCAGCAGATCGGCGTGGGTCACCGCCATGTTGGCATAGTAGGTGCCGTGCATGCCCAGCATCCCCAGGGACAGCTCGTGACTTCCGGGGTAGCTGGCCATCCCCATCAGGGTGGTGGTCACCGGTGTCCGCAGGGTCTCTGAGAGCTCGAGCAGCTCCGGACCGCAGTCGGCAAGAGTCGCGCCGCCCCCAACGTAGATGACCGGCTTTTTCGCCCCGAGAACCATTTTCGCCGCCTTGGCGATCTGGCGCGGGTTGCCGGTATAGGTCGGTTTGTAGCCACGCAACTCGACCTTTTCGGGATATTCGAACTTGCAGGTGGCAACCTGCACGTCTTTCGGCAGGTCGATGAGCACCGGTCCCGGCCGGCCGGTGCGGGCGATGTAGAAGGCCTGCTTGACGATACGGGCCAGGTCGCGGATGTCCTTGACCAGGTAGTTGTGCTTGGTGATCGGCCGGGTGATACCGACCATGTCGGCTTCCTGAAAGGCATCGTTGCCGATCAGCGGGGTCGGCACCTGTCCGGTGATGACCACCAGTGGAATGGAGTCCATGTAGGCGGTGGCGATGCCGGTCACGGTGTTGGTCGCGCCGGGACCGCTGGTGGCGATGGCAACCCCGACCTTGCCCGTCGACCGGGCGTAGCCGTCGGCAGCATGAACGGCCGCCTGTTCGTGACGGGTCAAAACGTGCCGGATCGACGGGTAGTCGACCAGATCGTCATAGATGTTGATTACCGCCCCCCCGGGATAACCGAACACCGTATCGACCCCCTCGAGCTGCAGACATTCCAGCAGAATCTGAGAACCTGTCTTCTTCACAAAAACCTCCTCCCCATGCACTGTCAGAGGGCGACGACGTCACTGGCAGCCCGTCATCGCCCCAGCCTTCCCCGTGCCGCATGTCTTCCCGTCCCGGACGGCGGGCGTGGCGGCGCTGATACCTCAAATCTATTCGCAAATCGCCCCGGTATGGGCCGAAGTCACGACCTTGGCGTAACGGGCCAGCCAGCCGGAGGCGATCTTCGGTTCGGGACGGACCCACCTCTTCTGCCGCGCCGCCAGTTCCGCATCGTCGACCAGCAGTTCGAGACGGCGGCCGGGAATGTCGAGCAGGATCCGGTCTCCATCCTCGACCAGGGCAATGGGGCCGCCTTCGGCTGCTTCCGGCGAGATGTGACCGATACAGGGTCCCCGGGTGCCGCCGGAAAACCGGCCGTCGGTGATCAGCGCCACCGACTCACCCAGTCCCAACCCCATCAGGGTCGCCGTCGGTGCCAGCATCTCGCGCATGCCGGGGCCTCCCCGCGGGCCTTCATAACGGATGACGACGACATCGCCGGCCTTGATGCGGCCTCCCATCAGGGCCTCCATGGCAGCCTCCTCGGAGTCGAAACAACGGGCCGTCCCCTCGAAGGTCATCATCGTCTCCGACACTCCCGACTGCTTGACCACCGCTCCCTTCGGCGCCAGGTTGCCCTGCAGGATGGCGATACCGCCCTCCGGACGAACCGGGTCAGACAGGGGGTGGATCACCTCCTCGTCGACTTCGGCGATACTGGCGGCGATCTCTCTGGTGGATGGGCCGAGCAGGGTCGGACAGTCCCGGATCAACCCGCCCAGCTGTTTCAGCACGCCGGGGACACCACCGGCCGCATCGAGATCTTCCATGAAGTGCCTGCCTCCGGGATTCATCGAGGCCAGCTGCGGCGTGCCGCGTCCCAACTCGTCGAACAGGGTCAAGGGAAGCTCGACGCCGGCTTCCCTGGCGATGGCCAGCAGGTGCAGCACGGTGTTGGACGAACCGCCCAGGGCCAGGTCGACCCGGATGGCGTTCTCGAAGGCGGCGCGGGTGAGAATGTCGCGCGGCCGAATATTGCTGCGGACCAGCTCGACGATCCGCTCGCCGGAGGCGAAGGCGATACGCCGCTTCAGCGAGGAAACCGCTGCCGCCGTACCACAGCGCGGCAGGCTCATCCCCATGGTCTCGGTCAGGATGGCCATGGTGTTGGCGGTAAAGAGCCCCTGGCAGGATCCGGCCGTCGGACAGGCATGGTCCTCGCAGACCTTGAGCTGCTGCTCGTCGATCACCCCGGCCTTGTACTGCCCCATCGCCTCAAAGGTGTCCGTCACAAAGGAGTAACGTTTGCCTTCCCGACCGGCGCCGGTCAATGACGGCCCGGCGGTAACGACAATGGCCGGTATGTTGAGCCGGGCCGCCGCCATCAGCATGCCGGGGGTGATCTTGTCGCAGTTGGTGAGCAGCACCAGCCCGTCGAGCCGATGGGCCTCGGCGATCGACTCGACCATGTCGGCGATCAACTCGCGGGTCGGCAGAGAGTAGTGCATCCCCCTGTGCCCCATGGCGATACCGTCACACACCCCGGGGATACCGAAAATAAAGGAATAGCCGCCGCCGGAGTGAACCCCTTTTTCGATGAAACGCTCCAGATCCCGCATCCCGGTGTGCCCCGGAATCAGATCGGTGAAAGAGGAGGCGATACCGATGAACGGCCGGTCCATCTGGCCGTCCGGTACTCCGGTGCTCTTCAGCAGGGCACGATGGGGCGTCCGTTCGAAACCACTGGTGATCGCATCACTGCGCTTTTCGCTCATATGTCTTCACCACTCCCTCTGGCCGTTTTCGACCAGCCCAAACATTGATTTGAAAAATCGAAAAAACCCCATAAAAGCAAAGGGTTCAAGCCTGGTGGCTTAAACCCTTTGCCGGCAACCTTTGTCGGGGACGGATCAGGAACGGTAGCTGCGAAGGATGGCTTCCATCTCATCCTTGCCGGCAAGTTTGAGCTTCTGTACCTTCTTCCTCTCCATCTCTTCGTCCGCTGTCAGGTAGGCTTTCTGATCCAATTCGGCAAGCTGTTTTTCCAGCAACTGATGTTCTTCGTAAAGCTTTCTGAACCTGGGATTTTCGTTGCAGAGCTTTTCAACCAGAACCTCATCGCTCACCGGCATGGGCCACCTCCTGATGTGTTGTGCGGGGTTGACGGGTCAGGTCCAACATAGCGAACCGCCTGAACCTTGTCAACACACTCGGGCTAACACACTCAGGCTCCCCCATTCCGCGCCAACTCGGCCTCCGACGGCCGGATGTAGACCGGGGCGAGCATGGCCGCCGCAGCCGCTTCGCCGGCGGCCTCCTTCGCCAGAGCCAGCCCCCCGCCGAAAGACGCCCGTGGCAGCCGGAACGCCGTCCCGGCGAAATGGGCCCGGGCGCCAAGCCGCCCGGTCAACAGATCCCGGTAGACCTCGCTCCCCTCGCCGACAAAGAGGACGTCTCCGGTCAGTTCTTCCGCCAGGCGCCCCGGAGACAGAACCCGTTCGGAACCCAGCAGCACGGGCTTCCCACCGGCGGTATCGTACAACGCCGCATAAACCTCCTGCTTGCGGGCATCCAGCAGGGCACAGACCGGCATGCGGGCAAAAGGAACGGCAGCCGCCAGCAACTCCAGGGAGGACAGCCCGACCACCGGCAGGTCGGCAGCCATGGCCAGCCCCTTGACCGTCGCCATGCCGACCCGCAAACCGGTGAACGAACCCGGCCCCCGGACCACGGCAAGCAGTGACAGGTCGTTCACCACCAGGCCGGCATCGGTCAGCACCCGGTCGATTGCCGCCAGCAACCAGTCGGTGTGGGTACCGGACAGACACCGGACATACTCGGCCAGTACCCGGCCGTCTTCACATAAAGCGACACTGCCGGCCGGTGTCGAGGTGTCGACAACCAGAACCCTGTCAGCCATCTTACCCCCCAAGAACCAGACCAAAGAACTTCTGCACCCAGTTCATGCGGTTGATGTCGTTGTAGAAGGCCAGGATCATCAGCATGATCAGCAGGGCCAGGCCGATCTGCTGCGCCAGCTCGCGGGCACGCATCGACAGAGGCCGGCGAAAGACGAATTCGCAGAGGTAAAAGAAAAGATGGCCGCCATCGAGAATCGGAATCGGCAGCAGGTTGAGAATACCGAGCTGGATACTGAGGAAGGCCAGCATGGTGAGAACCGTGGTCACCCCGGTCTGGGCCGCCTGCCCCGCCATCTGGAAGACCATGATGGGGCCACCGATATTCTGGGTCGAAACCTGGCCGCTGAACAGCTTCTGAATGAAGACCAGGGTCAGGGAGATGATCTCTACCGCCTGTCGGAATCCGGCGTCGACAGCGGCGAGAAAACCGTACTGCTTGAAAACGGTATCGACCTGCGGCTCGATACCGATCAGAAAGCGCTCCTGGTCAGGCTGTTTTGCCGGTGTCAGTTCGACGGTCATTTCCCGTTCACCACGCTGCAGACGGATGTCGAGCGTCCGGCCTTCACTGCGCTGAATCAGGGTCGTCAGGTCATACCAGGAGTCTACCGGAACACCATCAATGGCGAGAATCCTGTCGCCGGCGCGCAGTCCGGCGGCCTCGGCGGGGAACCCCGGCATGACAGCGCCGACAACAGCCTGGCGTACAGGAAAGACGCCGAGGTTGCGCAGCTGCAGATCCTCGACATTGTCCATGTCCGTCGACAGGGCAAGCACCATCTCCTCGCCATCGCGAAGGACACGGATCTCGACCTGGCCGCCGGCGGCGCCCACCAGGGTCTGGTTGGCCTCGTTCCAGGATTTCACCTCCCTGCCGTCAACGGCCTGGATGCAGTCGCCGGCACGAAAACCGGCGCGGGCGGCGGGGCTGTCCTGGTAGACGAAGCCGGCACAGGGACGGCGATCGAGAAAAGCCGGAACATTGACGCCAATCATGTAAACGACCGGCAACAGCACGAAGGGGAGCAGCAGGTTCATCAACGGTCCGGCGGCGACAATGGCCGTTCGTCTGGCCAGCGGTTTTTCAGCGAACGATCGCTCGCGGTCGGCCGGATCGACGGGTTGCCCATCTCCCTGCTCTCCCCCTTCGCCGAGCATCTGCACATAGCCGCCGAGAGGGATCAGGCTGAGCTGGTAGACCGTCTCTCCCCACTGCCGGGAGACGATCTTCGGGCCGAAACCGAGGGAGAACTTCAGAACCTTGACGCCACTCCACTTGGCGACACAAAAATGTCCGAACTCATGCACGAAGATCAGAATCCCGAGCATGATGATTCCGGAGACAAGGTAGATCATCGGCGTTCCGAACCCCTTTCCTGCATCAGTTTGCGCACCTCCCGGCGTCCCCAGCGATCGGCGGCCAGGGCATCATCGACGGTTGCCAGCCTGCCGACCTCATGCCGGTCAAGCGCCTGGCGAATCAGTTCCGGAATATCGAGAAAACCGATCTCCCCCCGCAGAAAGGCGGCGACGGCAACTTCATTCGCCGCATTCAGTACCGCCGGCGCCGTTCCGCCAAGTTCCAGCGCCCGATACGCCAGGGCAAGGCAGGCAAAACGTTCGGGATCGGGCTGCTGAAAGGTCAACTGACCAAGGCGGCAAAGATCGAGGGGCGGCATCGGCAGCTCCAGGCGCTCGGGATAGGCCAGGGCATAGGCGATGGGCGCCTTCATGTCGGGAATTCCCATCTGGGCGATCACGGAACCGTCGAGATACTCAACCATCGAGTGAACGATGCTCTGCGGATGAATGTGGACGGCGATGCGCTCCGCCTCCAGGCCAAACAGCCAGCGCGCCTCGATCACCTCCAGGCCCTTGTTCATCATGGTGGCCGAATCGATGGTGATCTTCGGCCCCATCGACCAGTTGGGGTGGTCGAGAGCCTGCTCGCACGTCACCTGCCGCAGTTTCTCAAGCGGCCAGTCGCGAAAAGGGCCGCCGGAGGCGGTCAGGATGATGCGCCGGACGATGTTGCCCTGCTGGCCCTGCAGGGCCTGGAAGATCGCCGAGTGCTCGCTGTCGACCGGATAGAGTCTGACCCCGTTCTCGCGCACGGCCCGCATGACCACCGGACCGGCGGCGACCAGGGTTTCCTTGTTGGCCAGAGCCACATCCTTGCCGGCCTCGATCGCCCGGAGCGTCGGCACCAATCCGGCCGAACCAACGATGGCGGAAACCACCAGGTCGGCCCCCTCGGCGGTGGCACAGCGCACCATCCCCTCTTCCCCGAAGGTGATTTCGGGTCCGCCGGCACCAAGATCGGCCCGCAGACGCTCGGCATCCTCCTGCCCGACAACCGCCACCAGGCGGGGGCGATAGCGCCGAACCTGCTCGGCCAGTCGCTTCAGGTTCCTGCCGCCGGTAAGGCTGATCACCCGGAAACGATCGGGAAAGGCATCGACGATATCGAGGGTCGAACAACCGATGGAGCCGGTCGCGCCAAGTATGGCCAGTCCCCTGCGCATCACCAGACTCCAAGGGCGTTGCCGGCCAGGGCGCAGAAAAGGCCACCGGGAAAGGCGAACAGCAGACTGTCGAGCCGGTCGAGCAGGCCACCATGGCCGGGAATCATGGTGCCGGAGTCCTTGACTCCGAAACTGCGCTTGAGCAGGGATTCGAAAAGGTCACCGACCTGCCCGCAGAGACTGAGAAAGAGAGCGGCCGGCAGAGCGAACAGACCAAGCGGAGAAAAAAAGGTCGCCGCCGCCACACCGCCACCAACCAGTGCACCGAGCAGTCCGCCGATGGCTCCTTCGACACTCTTGTTGGGGCTGACACTGGGATAGAGAGGCCTCTTTCCCCACCGGGAACCGACGAAATAGGCACAGGTATCGGTCAGCATGACGGTCAGCAAAACAAAGAAGATCCACTGCCGGCCGGCCGGCTGACGAAACAGCTCGACCATCAGGGCGAGAGGAAGGGCGAGATAGACGATACCCAGCAGCATGACGGCACAATCGTGGACGATCTGCTGCAGCTCACGCCGCTGGAAGAGGAAGAGGCCAAAAAGCAGGAAACACAGCAGAGTCAGGGCCAGCATGGCCCAGACGTACAGTTGTGATCCCGCCAGCAGGACGAAAAGCGTGCCGCCGGCGACAGCCAACAGATCGACGGCCGCCAGCCCCATTCCCCGGGCCATCTTCTGGAACTCGAGCTGCCCGAGCACCTGGAGCAGACAGACGAGGCCGAGAAAGAGACCCGGACCGGCATAGGCGAGAAAAAGTATGATCAGGGGCAGTGCAACCGCCCCGGTAATGATGCGCTGCTTAATCGTTCACCCTCCTGCCCGCGGATCGGGAACCGGCGACCTGTTCATGGGTCAAACCGAAGCGACGTTCGCGCGAGCTGTATTCTTCAAGACACCTGTGCAGTTCGTCTTCGTCAAAGTCCGGCCAGAGCACCGGCGTGAAAACCATTTCGGCATAGGCCAGTTGCCAGAGCAGAAAGTTGCTGACCCGCATCTCTCCACTGGTCCGGATCAGCAGGTCGGGATCGGGCATGCCGGCTGTATCGAGACTGTCGGCAAACACCCTTTCCGTGACTTCACCGGGTAGCAGCAAACCGGCCTGCACCCTGGCGGCGATCTTGCGCGCCGCCCGTACCAGCTCGTTGCGGGATCCGTAAGAGAGCGCCAGGGTCAGCACCATATCATCGTTGTGCCGGGTCCGTTCGACCGTATCGAGCAGAGCCTGACGCACTCCGGCCGGCAGGCGGTCGAGCTCGCCGATCACCCGCAGGCTGATCCGGTTCTCGAGCATCAGTTCGAGTTCGGACTGCAGGTAGCGGCCGAGCAGGTCCATGAGCGCCGTAACCTCATCCTCTGGCCGCCCCCAGTTTTCGGAACTGAAAGCATACAGGGTGAGATAGCCGATGCCGAGCCGGTGGCATTCCTTGACGATGTCGCGCACGACCCGCACCCCCTGGCGGTGCCCCGAGATGCGCGGCAGACAGCGCTGCTCGGCCCAGCGGCCGTTGCCGTCCATGATGATCGCCAGATGTCGCGGAACGTTCATGTGAATAACCGACTCGCCGAATATCCGGAGGATGTCTGGAGGTGGCAAATTAACATGAAGAGCGCTTCCGGACAACCGCCGGAAGCGCTCTTCATGCTTTGTGACTAATGTCCGACTGCTCCCGGATCAGGCTTCGGCGATAGCGGAAACCGGGCAGGTATCGACACAGGAACCGCAGTCGGTGCACTCTTCGGTGATGTTGTACTTGGGGTCACCTTCTTCGATGGCCCCGACGGGGCAGGAATCGGCACAGGCGCCACAGGCGATACATTCATCGTTGATGACGTGCATGATTCGTTTCTCCTTTTTCTTGGTGGTTAATCGGGAGGTCAGATCTCCATGACCTCCTTCTCCTTGGCCTCGAGAATCTCATCGACCTTCTTGACATAGGCGTCGGTCAGATCCTGGATCTCCTTCTCTCCTCGCTTCTGCTCGTCCTCGGTGATTTCCTTCTCCTTGAGCAGCTTCTTCAGACCATCGTTGGCATCCCGCCGGGCATTGCGGACGGCGATCTTGGTATCCTCCCCCATCCGCCGGACCACCTTGACCATCTCCTTGCGCCGCTCTTCGGTCAGAGCCGGGATGGCGATGCGCACCACCTGGCCGTCGGAGCTCGGGTTGAGCCCGAGATCAGACTTGAAGATGGCCTTTTCGATTTCGGGAATCAGGTTCTTCTCCCAGGGCTGGATGGTGATCAGCCGCGGCTCGGGAACGGCAAGGGTTCCCACCTGGTTGAGCGGGGTCGGCGTACCATAGTAGTCGACACGGACATCATCGAGCAGGGACAGGGAGGCACGTCCTGTCCTGACCTTGCCGAGATCCCGCTTCAGGGCCTCGATCGCCTTCTCCATGGCGGCAGCAGCCTTCTTTTTCACGTCGTCCAGCATGCCTCACTCTCCTTTGACAATCGTTCCGATGTCTTCTCCCATGACCACCCGCCCGATATTGCCGCGCTCGGTCAAGTCAAATACCACAATCGGCAGCCCGTTGTCCATGCACAGCGAGGTCGCCGTGGCATCCATCACCTGCAACCCCTTCTCCAATACGTCAAGATAGGTCAGACTGGTAAACTTGACCGCATCGGGATGGGTGCGGGGATCGGCGGTATAGACCCCATCGACCCTGGTGGCCTTGAGAATGACCTCGGCGCCGATCTCCATGGCCCGCAGACTGGCGGCGGTATCGGTGGTGAAATAGGGGTTGCCGGTACCGGCGGCGAAGATGACCACCCTGCCTTTCTCCAGATGCCGGATGGCACGCCGCCGGATGTACGGCTCGGCGATCTCCTGCATCTCGATGGCCGACTGCACCCGGGTCACCACTCCGAGCTTTTCCAGGGCGTCCTGCATGGCCAGGCTGTTCATCACCGTGGCCAGCATGCCCATGTAGTCGGCGCTGGCCCGGTCCATGCCCCGGGACGAGGCCGCCAATCCGCGAAAGATGTTGCCGCCTCCGATCACCAGGGCAACCTCGATACCGAGTCGGGAAACATCCCTGATCTCTTCGGCAATCCCCTGGATGACAGCCGGATCGATGCCGTAGCCCTGTTCGCCGGCGAGGGCCTCGCCGCTCAGCTTGAGCAGAATGCGGCGATATCTGGGTTCGTCAGCCATGTCGCCTCCACAGGACCCTTACTTGGTCAGCTGAGCCACCTCGGCGGCAAAATCGTCCTCTTTCTTCTCGATGCCCTCGCCGAGCTGATAACGGGCATAACGGGTCAGACGGATGTCACAACCGAGCTCCTTGCCCAGCTGCTCGACGACCTTGCCGACCTTCTTGTCGGTATCGATCACGAACTGCTGCTCGAGCAGACAGACCTCGCCGAAGAACTTGTTGAGTTGGCCGACGATGATCTTTTCGACGATATTCTCCGGTTTGCCGCTTTCCAGTGCCTTGGTGCGCATGATGTCCTTCTCCCGGTCGACGATCTCGGCCGGCACATCCTCGCGGCTCAGGTACTGCGGATTGGCGGCCGCCACGTGCATCGCCAGTTGCCGGGCGAGATCCTGCATCGCCTCAGCATCACCATCGCCTGCCAGCTCGACCAGTACGCCGATCTTGCCGCCGGCATGGATATAGGACGCGACCACCCCCTTCTCGACCTCGAACCGGACGAAGCGGCGGATGTTCATGTTCTCACCGATGGTGGCGATCTGATGGGTCAGCTCCTCGCCAACCGTGCGCTCGCCACCGGGAAAGGCAACGGTCTTGAGAGCCTCGACATCGGCCGGCGCCGCCTGCACGACCGCTTCGGCGACCCCGGCGGCGAAGCTCTGAAAATTCTCGTTTTTGGCGACGAAATCGGTTTCGGCATTGATCTCGGCCAGCACGCCTACCCGGCCGTCACCGGCGGCGACGATCATGCCCTCGGCGGCAACCCGGCCCGCCTTCTTGGCGGCGGCGGAAAGCCCTTTCTTGCGCAGATAGTCGATGGCCTCCTCCATGTTGCCACCGGTTTCGTTCAAAGCCTTCTTGCAGTCCATCATGCCGGCGCCGGTCTTGGCGCGCAGTTCGGCGACCATTTTTGCAGTAATCGCTGCCATATCTACCTCCCGGCCAACCCGCTGCGGGTGGCCTGCCATACTGGGTTTTGACTCGTTTCCCGTATCCGGAAAAAAGGCGGCCAGGACACCCGACCGCCTCTCAACCTCTGCCTGTGACGAATCAGCCCTCCCGGACAGTCTCCGTGGCGGCAGACTTCTCCACGACCTCAGGACCCTGCACCACCTCCTCGGCGGCTTCTTCGCCCTCGCCGCCCTCGGCCTCGGTACGCAGCTGGGCCTCGCGCAGCTGAACTCCCTCGAGGCAGGCATCGGCCATCTTGGAAGTAAACAGCCGGATGGCGCGAATGGCATCGTCGTTGCCCGGAATGATGTAGTCGATTTCGTCGGGGTCGCAGTTGGTGTCGACCACGGCGACGACCGGGATCTTCAGCTTGCGTGCCTCTTTGACGGCGATCTGCTCTTTCTTCGGATCGACGACAAACACGGCGCCGGGCAGCTTGTTCATGCCCTTGATGCCGCCCAGGTTCTTCTCCAGCTTCTCCCTCTCCCGCTGCAGCTGCAGCACCTCTTTCTTGGTCAGCAGCTCGAAGGTGCCATCCTCGGCCATGGCCTCGATTTTCTTCAGCCGCTCGATGCTGGCCTTGATGGTCGCGTAGTTGGTCAGCATGCCACCCAGCCAGCGGTGATTGACATAGAACTGGTCGGCGCGCGTCGCCTCCTCGACGATGGCGTCCTGGGCCTGTTTCTTGGTGCCGACGAACAGCACCTTCTGGCCACTGGCGACGGTGTCGCGCACGAAGGCGTAGGCGACCTTGAAATAACGGACCGTCTTCTGCAGGTCGATGATGTAGATGCCGTTGCGGGCGCCGAAGATGTAGGGTTTCATCTTCGGGTTCCAGCGACGGGTCTGATGGCCGAAGTGAACACCGGCCTCCAGCAGCTGCTTCATGGTGATCTGGGACATGTACCGATTTCTCCTTTTTCGGGTTTTTTCCTCCGCCTCCGTCGTCTCCGGATCGACTCCCCGAACCGCCGGAAGACCCAAATCCGGATCGGGAGACGTGTGTGGTCGGGTAACGCGTTTCTATAACACGCCCCCCGGAGGCAGGCAAGGGAAAAAATACTCTTTCATTTACAAGCATCGGCCCCTGTAATAAGATGCTCCGGCCATGGCCTTTACCCGTATCGATCGTTATGTATTCCGGGAAATTCTGGTCCCCACGCTCCTTTCCCTGGGGATCTTCACCTTCGTCCTGCTGGCGGGACGCACGCTGAAACTGGCCGACCTGGTGATCAGCAAGGGCGTCCCCTTCAACGACGTCGTCCGACTGCTGGGCTGCCTGCTGCCCTCTTTTTTCACCATCACCATCCCCCTTTCGGTGTTGCTCGGCACTCTGCTCGCATTCTCCCGCCTTTCCGCCGATGCCGAGATCGTCGCCATGAAGGCCGCCGGCATCAGCCTGACACGACTGCTGAAACCGACCCTGCTGCTGGCGGTGCTGGCAACGCTGGCCACCTCGGCCCTGATCCTCTTTTTCGGCCCCCAGGCCAACCATGCCTTTCGCAGCCAGGTCTACCGCATGGCCAGCCGACAGGCCCACGTTGCCCTCAAGCCGCGGGTCTTCCTGGCCGACATCCCGGGGCTGGTCATCTATGCCGACAAAATGCAGGAGCGGACCGGCGAACTGACAGGGGTCATGATCTCCGACCAGCGTAACAGCCGGATGCCGGTCACCATCTTCGCCGACCGCGGGCGGCTGTTGTCCGATCCGGAGGGACGGCGCCTGACCCTCGCCCTGCGTCGGGGGCAGATCCATCGTTATACGCCCGGCAGGTCCGAGACGCCCTATCAGGTCGTCGGCTTCTCGCGCTACATTGTCAACCTGCCGGTGGACACCGGTGGCAACGGCGGGAAAAGACCTCCCAAGATGAAGGAGATTCCCCTGCAACAGCTCCTTCGGCTGGCAAAGAGCGCTCCGGCGGACAAAGCCCGGCGGGCCGCCGCCGAAATCCACAGCCGTTTCAGCCGGACCCTGACCCCCCTGCTGCTCGCCCTGCTGGCCCTGCCACTGGGCATCCAGTCCAACCGCTCCGGACGGGGGGGCGGATTCGCCATCGGTCTGGTGGTCTTTCTCTGCTACTACATGCTGGTCTCCCTGGCCAATACGCTGGCCATCGAATCGGGCTGGCCACTCGTCCCGACCCTTTGGGCACCAGCCGGCATCCTGCTCGCCTGCGGCCTGTTGTTGTTCCAGCGGGCCCGACAGGAGAAGGAGCTGCGGCTGCTGGCCGTGCTGCAGCGGCGGTTCTCCGGCATCTGGCGCCCGCACCAAAAAGAGGCATGATCCATGCGCATCCTCGACCGCTATCTGCTGCGCACCTTCGGCCGCATGTTCGGCCTGACGACCGGTGCCTTTGCCGGCATCTACCTGCTGATCGAATTCTTCGAACGGGTCGACGATTTCATCGAACACCACGGCACCCTGACACAGTACCTGCGTTATTTCGGCTGGAAACTGCCGATCATTTTCGTCGACATCGCCCCCCTGGCGGTGCTGCTGTCGGTCTTTCTCACCCTGGGGAGCTTTACCCGCCACGGCGAACTGACGGCGATGCGTGCCTGCGGCCTGAGTCTGGCCCGCATCGCCCGGCCACTGATGCTGGCCGCGCTGCTGATCAGTACGGCCCACTTCTTCGCCGGCGACATGCTGGTGCCACATGGTGTGCGGGAAACCCGCCATATTCTCAAGCACGAGCTGGTCGGACGACCGATGTTCGCCCGCAAGCAGAACATGGTCTGGTTTCGTGAGGGGGATGCCATCGTCTTCGTCAAGCTGATTCTGCCGCAGAAGGAGCTGCTGAAAGGTGTGACCATCTACAGGATGGACAAGGAGTTTCATCTCAGGCAACGGATCGACGCCGCCACGGCCCGGTACAGCCCCGAAAAAGGCTGGATCCTTCACGACCTGGTTCTCCATGGCTTTTCCGACGCCGGTGACGTCATCGGGGAGGAGACACGGGCTTCCATGCCCTACCCGCTCGACAAGTCACCCGGCGACTTTCAGGCCAACCAGCTCGACAACCGGGAACTCGGCTTTGCCGAGCTGCTCTCCCTCACCCGGCGTCTGGCCGCCGACGGTTACGACACCACCCGCTACCGGGTCGACCTGCACAACCGCCTGGCCTATTCGGCGACCTGCTTCATCATGGCCTGCCTCGGCCTCCCCTTCGCCCTGCAACGGGGACGGGGCAGTCATCTGGCCCTGGGCATCGCCATCAGTGTCGGCATCGGCATCGGCTATTTCCTGCTGCAGTCGACCATGATTGCTTTCGGTTACGCCGGTGTCCTGCCCCCCTGGGCCGCCGCCTGGTCGGGCAACATCCTGACCAGCCTGCTGGCGGCCTGGCTGATACTGGCCCGGGCCCGCTGAACGACGAATACGAAAAAAGGCCCCGCAGCAGGCGGGGCCTTTTTTCGTATTCGTCTGACGCGTTTCTCCGACCTGAGCCCGTGATCTTCAGTACCGGTAATGGTCGGGTTTGTAGGGGCCGTCGACCGGCACGCCGATATAGTCCGCCTGTTCCGGCGTCAACCGGGTCAGCCGGGCACCGAGCTTGTCGAGGTGCAGGCGCGCCACCTTCTCGTCCAGCTTCTTGGGCAGGACATAGACCCGGTTTTCGTACCTCTCGCGATGCTGGAAAAGTTCGATCTGGGCGATGACCTGATTGCTGAAGCTGTTCGACATGACAAACGAGGGGTGGCCGGTGGCGCAGCCGAGATTGAGCAGCCGCCCCTCGGCCAGGACGATAACGGCATGACCGTCGGGGAAGACCCACTGATCGACCTGGTTGCCGTGCTCGACCGGGTTCTTCAGGTTGACCTTGCGGATGCCCGGCACCCTGGCCAGACCGGCCATGTCGATCTCGTTGTCGAAATGGCCGATGTTGCCGACGATGGCATTGTGTTTCATGCGCGCCATGTGATCGGCACGGATGATGTTGAAGTTGCCGGTGGCCGTGATGAAGATGTCCGCCTCCTCGACCACCTCCTCCAAAGTCCGCACCTCGTAGCCTTCCATCAGCGCCTGCAGGGCACAGATCGGGTCGATCTCGGTGACGATCACCCGCGCCCCCTGCCCCCGCAGCGACTGGCAGCAGCCCTTGCCGACATCCCCGTAACCGCAGACCACCGCCACCTTGCCCGAGATCATCACATCGGTCGCCCGCATGATGCCGTCAACCAGGCTGTGCCGGCAGCCGTAGATATTGTCGAACTTGCTCTTGGTCACCGAGTCGTTGACGTTCATCGCCGGAAAGGGGAGCCGTCCTTCCTTTTCCAGCTGGTAGAGGCGATGGACCCCGGTGGTGGTTTCCTCGGTCACCCCGCGGATGGCGCCCTGGATGGCCTGCCAGTCGTTGCGGCCCGAGGCGATCGAGGCTTCGAGGCAACGTACCAGCTCCACCCAGTCCTCGGGATCGTCCGGCCGGACTTCGGGCACCCCTTCTTCCTGCCAGCGGGCCCCGTTGAGAACCATCATGGTGGCGTCGCCACCGTCGTCGAGAATCATGTTCGGCAGCCGGCCATCCGGCCAGCTCAGGGCCTGCTCGGTGCACCACCAGTATTCCTCCAGGGTCTCGCCCTTCCAGGCGAAGACCGGAATGCCGGCGGCGGCGATGGCGGCGGCGGCATGGTCCTGGGTGGAGAAGATGTTGCACGAGGCCCAGCGGACCTCGGCCCCCAGGGCGACCAGGGTCTCGATCAGCACCGCGGTCTGGATGGTCATGTGCAGCGAGCCGGTGATGCGGGCTCCGGCCAGCGGCCGGCTGCCGGCGTATTCCTCGCGCAGGGCCATCAGCCCCGGCATCTCCACCTCGGCCAGTTCGATTTCCCGCCGGCCGAAATCGGCCAGGGCCAGATCCTTGACCTTGAAGTCCTGCTTGTTCTCCGTCATCCGTATCTCCGCTTGCTCTTTGCCGGCCGGCAAAAACACCGGCCCGGGACATGGTTGAATCCTGCCATCCGGTTCGGAATTGAACCTGAATCAGTGGGTCTGTGCCGGATGAAGATTGTAAGTGCTTGGCCTGAATGCGATTTTCAAAAATCGTAAGGCGCACCCTTAGGTTCGCCGGCAATTT
>CAYTVY010000027.1:20424-23753 GCA_964441925.1 uncultured Geothermobacter sp. | reverse complement strand
TGACCCAGGCGCTGGGAGACCGTCAGCAACATCCCCTGCATCAGCCGCACGGCCAGCCGGGGATGCTGCTGCGCCAGCTGTTCGAACCGGCGACGCGTCAGCACCAGCAGCTCGGCGCCCTCGCGCGAGGCGACGGTCACGAACCGTTCCGATTCCTGCAGCAGGCAGAACTCACCGACGAAACTGCCCGGCCCCAGCAGGGCGACGATGACATTCTTGTCGGGAAAAGATGTCGGCTGGCGCACCTCGATCTGTCCCGAAACGATAAAGGCCACACCGGCGCAGACATCACCCTGCCGCCACAGGATCTCGCCGGGCGCCACCGAACGGCAGTCGAGCCAGCCGGCCAGCTCCGCCGTTTCCTCCGGTGTCAGAAAATGAAAGCTCAGTTCCTCGCGCAGCTTCGCACACCAGTTTCCGGCATCCGCCATCTCTTACAGTCCTTTCCACCATATCTCCCTGCCTTGACAGCGGCCTGGGGGAGGATTAATTTTTCACCGTTTGGCCTTCCGCAACGAACCCGATTCCATCACACAGGAGGTTCAGCATGGAATGCTACATTGAGGCCGACGCCCTGCGCAAGGAATTCGGCTCCCTGGTCGCCGTCAACGACATCTCCTTCCGGGTCGGCAAAGGAGAGGTTCTCGGCTTCCTCGGACCGAACGGCGCCGGCAAATCGACCACCATGAAGATGCTCACCGGCTTTCTCCCCCCCACCTCAGGCACTGCCCGCATCTGCGGCATCGACATCACCGCCCGCCCGGTGGAAGCGAAGGCGCGACTCGGCTACCTGCCGGAAGGCGCCCCGCTCTACCCGGAGATGACACCGGCCGCCTTTCTCGATTTCATCGCCGGCGTCCGGGGCCTGAGCGGCGCCGAGAAACGGAACCGGCTGGAGGAGCTGGCCGAAACCATCCATCTCAAGGAGGTCTGGCGACGACCGATCGAAACCCTGTCCAAGGGCTTCAAACGGCGGGTCGGTCTCGCCCAGGCGATCCTGCACGATCCCGACGTGCTGATCCTCGACGAACCGACCGACGGCCTCGACCCCAACCAGAAGCATGAAGTGCGGCAGCTGGTGCGCTCGATGGCCGACCACAAGGCGATCATCATTTCGACCCACATCCTCGAGGAGGTCGATGCCATCTGTACCCGGGCGATGATCATCGACCGGGGAACCATCGTCGCCGACGGCACCCCGGAACAGTTGCGCCAGGGCCACGACAGCCTCGATGCCATGTTCCGCAGCCTGACCGGCAAAAAGGAGGAGGCGGCATGAGAGTGAACCAGCTCAAGGCCCTGTGCAAACGGGAACTGGCCGGCTACTTCGTCACACCGCTGGCCTATGTCTTCATCGTCATCTTTCTCGTCCTGACCGGCATCTTCACCTTCTACCTCGGCGGCTTCTTCGAACGGGGGCAGGCCGATCTGCAACCCTTCTTCCTCTGGCATCCCTGGCTCTTTCTGCTGCTGGTGCCGGCCCTCGGCATGCGGCTTTGGGCCGAAGAACGCAAGACCGGCACCATCGAGCTGCTGCTGACCCTGCCGGTCTCGATGGTCGAGGCGGTACTGGCCAAGTTTCTCGCCGCCTGGCTGATGATCGCCCTGTCACTGGCCCTGACCTTTCCCATGTGGATCACGGTCAACATCCTCGGTGACCCGGACAACGGCGTCATCGTCGCCAACTACCTCGGCAGCCTGCTGCTGGCCGGTGCCTACCTGGCGGTCGCCGCCTGCCTGTCGGCGCTCACCCGCAACCAGGTGATCGCCTTCGTCCTGTCGACCATCGCCTGTTTCGCCTTTCTGCTGGCGGGCTTTCCCATCGTTCTCGACTTCTTCCGCTCCTGGCTGCCGGAAACGGTGCTCAACGGCATCGCCGCCCTCAGTTTCTACAGCCACTACCTGGGCATCACCAAGGGCATCCTCGATCTGCGGGATCTGGTCTTCTTCATCAGTTTCATCGCCGTCTGGATGTACCTCGGCGCCTGGGTGATCAGCCGCAAGAAGGCCGACTGAGAGGAAGGAGGAAGAATGTCATGAAGCATCAACGCCTGCTTTCGCGCAGCGGGCTGCTCATCGCCCTGCTGCTTTTCGTCCTGCTCAACCTGGTTGCCGCCTTCGCTCTGCGCGGCTGGCGGCTCGATCTGACCGAGCAGCACCTGAACACCCTGTCACAGGGGACCCGCAACATCCTCACCGCTCTCGACAAGCCGGTGACCCTCAAGCTCTACCTGAGCCGGCAGGCGATCCGCCAGGCTCCCGGCCTGGCCACCTACGCCGACCGGGTCACCAGTCTGCTCGACGAATATGTCGCCCTGGCCGGCGACAAGCTCCGCCTGCAGCAGATCGATCCCGAACCCTTCTCCGAGGCCGAGGATGACGCGGTCCGCTTCGGCCTGCAGGGAATTCCGCTCGGCAACGGTTCGGAAAACCTCTATTTCGGCCTGGTCGGCGAGCTGGATGGCCACCGCAAGACCATTCCCTTCTTCCAGCCGGAACGGGAACGCTTTCTCGAATACGACCTGACCCAGCTCATCTACCAGCTCTCCCATCCCAAGCGGCTGGTCGTCGGTATCCTCTCCGGCGCGCCGATCGACGGCGGTTTTTCCGGTGGCATGAGCCTGCGCATGCAGCCCCCCTGGCTGATCGTCGACCAGCTGCGGCAACAGTTCGAGGTGCGGATGCTGCCGAAGAACGGCGAGCCGGTTCCCGATGACATCGACGTGCTGATGCTGGTGCATCCCGCCTACCTGAAGGCGGACGCCCTTTACGCCGCCGACCAGTTCATCCTGCGCGGCGGCAAGGCGCTGGTCTTCGCCGACCCCCTGAGCGAAGCCTCCATCCAGGGGGATCCGGGACGGGCGCTGAGTCCCAACGAAGACTTCGAACGCATGCTCGCCAGCTGGGGAGTGCAACTGGAAAAAGGCAAGATCGTCGGTGACCTGGCCCAGTCCCTCAAGGTCAATTACCAGGGCCGGCGCAGCATCATGCAGGTGAACTACCTGCCCTGGCTGAACATCGGGCCGGCCTCGCTGGCCGACGACGATGTGGTCACCAGCCAGCTCGGCAACGTCACCCTGGCCACCGCCGGCGCTCTCAGCCCCGTTGAGGGCGCAAAAACACGCTTCACCCCCCTGATCCGCAGCAGCAACGAGGCGATGCTCATCGACGCCGCCCGTGTCGCCTTCGCTCCCAACCCGGCCGGCCTGCTCGCCGATTTCAAGCCGGCCGGCAAATCCTTCGTACTGGCGGCCCGCATCAGCGGCGACATCACCACTGCTTTCCCGCAGGGACCGCCGAAAAAGGAGGAGAAAAACACCGCCGGCAAG
>CAYTVY010000027.1:10619-20324 GCA_964441925.1 uncultured Geothermobacter sp. | reverse complement strand
GCCGGCAAGGAGAAAAAACCGGAACACCTGACGCGCAGCAAGGGTGAAGTCCATCTGATCATCATCGCCGACTCCGACCTGCTGCAGGACAAGTTCTGGGTGCAGAGCACCAATTTCTTCGGCCGCAACCTGGCCATCCCCACCGCCGCCAACGCCGACCTGGTGGCCAACGCCCTCGAGGCACTCGGCGGCAGCCCCGACCTGATCTCGGTGCGCAGCCGCGGCAGCTACCAGCGGCCGTTCACCCTGCTGGCCGAACTGCAGCGCCGGGCGGAAATGCGTTTCCGGGCCAAGGAGCAGGAGCTGAGCCGCAAGCTGCGCGAAACCGAGGCACGGCTGAACGAACTGCAGCGCAAGCGGCAGGACAGCGGTTCCACCACCCTGACTCCGGAGCAGGAGCGGGAGGTGGAGAAGTTCCTGGCGGAGAAGGTGCGCATCCGCAAACAGCTGCGGCAGGTGCAGTACCGGCTGCGGGCCGACATCGAAGAACTGGAGACGACCATCAAGGCCTTCAATATCGGTCTGGTCCCCGGTCTGCTGACCCTGGTCGCCTTTCTCGCCTGGGTGATCCGACGGGCCCGGGAGGGGGCGTAGGTGGTGATTGAGTGACGGGTGACGGGTGACGAGTGACGGGTGACGGGTGACGCGTCACCGCTTACCCTTGACCCACCGCAGCCATGCGCAGTAAGGTGGCCCAAATACCTGACAAAAGGAGTCGGACATAATGACCGATCACAGCGACTGCAACAGCTGCGGCGTCTCTTCCTGCGGTGCCCGCGACCGGCGGCAGGGAGAGAGCGACGAGCAGTTCCAGCTGCGTCAGCGGCTGGAGCGCAACCTCTGCCGCATCGAACACAAGATTCTGGTGATGTCTGGCAAGGGCGGGGTCGGCAAGAGCACCACCGCTCTCAACCTCGCCCTGGCTCTGGCCGCCGAGGGCAAGGCGGTGGGGCTGCTGGATGTCGACCTGCACGGACCGAGCCTGCCGACCATGCTCGGCATGGCCGATCAGCGGCCGCAAATGGGGGAGGAAGGCATTCTGCCCCTCGACTTCCAGGGACTGCGGGTGATGTCGATCGGCTTTCTGCTGGAGAGCCGGGACCAGGCGATGATCATGCGAGGGCCGATGAAACACGGAGCCATCCAGCAGTTTCTCGCCGACGTGGCCTGGGGACCGCTCGATGTCCTGGTGATCGACTGCCCACCCGGCACCGGTGACGAGCCCCTGTCGGCGGCGCAGCTTCTCGGCGCCGGCGCCGGGGCGGTGATCGTCACCACACCGCAGGACGTCGCCCTGGTCGACGTGGAAAAATCGGTCAGCTTCGCCCGGCAGCTGAAAATGAACATCCTCGGCGTCATCGAGAACATGGCCGGTTTCGTCTGCCCCCACTGCAACGAAGTGACCGACCTGTTCGGTCGCGGCGGCGGCGAGAAACTGGCCGGCCGCATGGACATCCCCTTTCTCGGCCGGATTCCCCTCGACCCGCGGCTGGTGCAGTCGGGCGACAGCGGCCGTCCCTTCCTGCTCGAACACGGCGACAGCATCGCCGCCGAGGCGCTGCGCCATGTGGCGCGCAGCGCCCTGAAACAACTGACGGAAACCCACTGAACAAAACGGACCTCCAGACTGCGACGGGGCCGTTCCGGACAAACGGAACGGCCCCGTCGTTTTTCCCTTGCTGCCGGCCCTGCCCGTGTCAGCTCGTCCGGCGGGTCGCCCGGAAACGCTTCAGCCAGGCCTGGAACTCCTCCTCTTCGTGCTTCAGCTCGAAGGCATTGACCAGACCACGCCGCAGGGCCACGGCGACGGCACGGTTGCGCAGGTTGAAGGCGTCGCCGACATTCTCCGCCTGGAACTGCTCCTGGTCGATTCCCAGCTTGCTGTAGAGAGAATTGAGCCGGCTCTGCACCCCCCGCCGGGAAAGGTAGCGGCGCTGGGCGATGAGATTGTCGGTCAGCCCCAGGGAGATGTCGACCAGCGCCTCGTACTCGATGTCGGACAGAGCGGTCTGCGCATGCCCTGCCCGTCCCTGGACCTTGCGCACCTCCGGGTCGATCCAGCACTGCTCGTCGAGCAGCACGGTGCGGATGGCCGTCGAGATGCGGTCAGAGGTGTTCGACTTGAGGATGTAACCGTACACGGTTTCGGGCGGAACGATGCGTACCAGCGAGCGCACGTACATCTCGTCCTTGTACTGGCTCCAGAAGACGATACGGGCATCGGGACGCCTCTGCCAGAGAGCGCGGGCGAAATCGATACCGTTCATCTGCGGCATCTGGATATCGCTGATCACCAGCGGTGGATCCATCTCGAGCGCCAGTTCCAGGGCACTCAGTCCGTCCTGGGCCCGCTGCAGCTGCAGCTCGAGATCCCATTCCCCCAGCATCTTTTCGAGGAATTCGAAATCCTTCGGATTGTCCTCGGCGATCAGGATGGTCATCTGCGCTCTGTCCATGATCTCCTCTCACTCGCTTTGCTCTGCCGCGGCGAGCGGCAGCAGCAGCTCGAAGCGGGTGCCGCTGGAAAAACGCGACGGTTTCCACTCGACCCGGGCCCCGATGGCCCTGGCCCGCTCCCGGATGTTGTTCAGGCCGCGTCCCTGGCCCGTCGGCTGCTCGGGCAGGCCGATTCCGTTGTCCTCGACCACCAGCACCAGTCTGCGGCCCTGCCTTTCCAGGCAGACTTCACAGCGGCTGGCCCGGGCATGCTTGACCACGTTGTGCAGGGCCTCCACCGCCACCCGGTAGAGGGTCAGGCTGACCAGGCGGGGAAGTTTCAGCTCCTGCAGTTCGGGCTGGATGTAGCAATGGTACTTGACCCTGTGGTCCCGGTCCTGCAACTGCTCGACGTGCGCCTCGAGGGTGGCGCCCAGCCCGAGAATCTCCAGGCTCTGCGGGTGCAGGTTGTTCATCACCTCGCGCAGGCTGGACATGGTCTTCTGCAGCTCCGCCTCCAGCCGGGCGAGCCGGTCCGGATCCGGCTTTTCTTTCAGCTCCTGCAGACCGCGCAAAACCGACGAAAGATCGGCCAGGGTCTGGTCGTGGATGTCCATGGCGATGCGCCGCCGTTCTTCCTCGGCCCCTTCGAGCAGCTTTTCGGTGCCGACCACCCGGATCAGTTTTTCGGTCATGTGATTGATGGAGAGCGCCAGGGCATCCAGTTCGTCCCGCACCACTTCCGGCGCCTTCGGCGGCGTCAGGTCACCGCGGGCGATGCGGCCGGCACTCTCCGACAGGTACTGGATGCGGCGCAGAATCCGCCTGGCCAGGGTGAGGGAGAGGAAGATGCCCAGCAGAATGGAAAAACCGAGAACGACGATGGAGACGAAGGTGGTCCGTGCCACCAGGGCGTCGATGTCCTGGTTGTGCACGTCGCGCAGCCGCTCCCGTTCGTTCTGGATCAGCTCCGACAGCTTCTCCAGTTCGGGTCGCAGACGATTGAGGGCATCGATGAAACGGCGGCTGTCGAAGCCCTGCTCCGGATCGAGATCCGCGACCGCCTGTCGCCAGACCTTCTCCGTCTCATCCGACAGGGTGACCAGTTCGAGGATCCGTTTCGCCGCCCCCTTCAGGTGTTTGTGCAGCTCGGCCAGTTCCTCCAGCCGACCGACATCGACGATCTCCAGCCGGCTGAAGCGCATCGCCAGGGCGTGCATGCGCTGACTGGCCAGGTTGGCCTCGGCCAGGGCGATGAACAGGGTGGTCAGCTTGCGTGACGCCTGGCGCTTGAGGGAGAGATCCCAGTAGGAGTACTGGAGGAAACCCAGCAACAAGGTCATCATCAGCAGCACGATCGCCGGCGCCAGGATGATCTGATGTTTGAGAGCAAGCCGCATGGTTCAACTCTTACCACAGGGAGATGCCGTTTCCACTGTGCATTCCCGCAGGCGCGAAGCGGCCGGCCCGGATACCCTTGCCTCAATCGTCGGCATCGACATAGGAACGGCGCTGCACCCGGTTCGGACCGGCGAGGGGCAGATGGACGACAAAACGACTGCCCGAGCCCGGCCGGGAAAAGACCTCGATCCGCCCCTCGTGCGCTTCGACCACCCACTTGACGATGGCCAGACCCAAACCGGCCCCCCCCTCTTCGCGGTTGCGCGCCTGGTCGGTCCGGTAGAAACGGTCGAAGATACGCGGCAGGTGCTCTTCGGCGATGCCGATGCCGGTGTCACAGACGGAGATCACCGCCGCCTCGCCGGTTACCGACAGCCGAATGTCGATGCGCCCGCCTTTCGGCGTATACTTGACGGCGTTGGCCAGCAGGTTGAGCAGCATCTGCCGCAGACGCAGCTCGTCGCCCTGGATGATGATCTCCCGGTCGACATCGAGATCGAGTTCGACCTGCTGCCCCCGCTCCTCGGCCAGACTCCGCGTCTGCAGATAGACCGCCTGCAGCAGATCGGACAGGCTGAGAGCCTTCTTTTCCAGCGGCAGCTCACCGCTGTCACTCTTCGACAGCAGCAGCAGATTGTCGATGATCCGCTCCATGCGCTGGATCTCCTCCAGGTTGGAGGTCAGGGCATTGCGGAACTCCTCGACACTCTTCGCCCAGCGCAGGGCGACCTCGGTCTCTCCCTTGAGAATGGTCAGCGGCGTGCGCAGCTCATGCGAAGCATCGCCGGAAAACTGGCGGATGCGGCTGAAAGACTCCTCCAGCCGGGCCAGCATGTCGTTGAAAGTCGTCGCCAGCTGGGCAAGCTCGTCGCCGCCGGCCGGCACCGGCAGCCGTTCACGCAGGTTCTCGGCACTGATCCGGCGCATGGATCGGGTCACCCGCACCACCGGCGCCAGCGTCCGGCCGGCCAGAAACCAGCCCCCCAGGGCCACCGCCAGCAGGGCCAGCGGGCTGAGGGTGAGCAGCATGATGCGCAGCTGTTTCAGCGGCCGCCGGATCGGCTCGGGGTCGGCGGCGATCTGGACCAGAAACGACCGGCCGTCACCGGCACGAAAAGGCAGGTCGATCAGCACATGGCCGGCGAAGGGCTGGGCCTGGAGAGTCTCGAAGTGCTCCCGTCCCTGCCGCAGGGCCTGCCGGCCGCTCGCGGTCAGGGGAAGCATGGCGCCCCGCAGATTGTCGGAATAGCAGAGCACGTCACCGAAACGGGAACGGATCACCACGTAGTCGTTCCAGTTGCGGTTGCGCAGATGCCGGTTCAGCTCCCGGCACAAGCCGTCCCTTGGCCCTTCGTCCCAGAAAACGATGACGTCCTGGGCGATGAAACGCAACCGTCCCTGAATCTGGTGCTTCAGCTCCGTCTGCAGGTACCAGTGCCAGACAAAACCGCTGGCCGCCTGAATGACGGCCAGCGACAGGGCGAACCAGAAGGTCAGCCGAAAACGGAGAGAGCGGAACAAAGGGCTCAGTTCTCCTCACGCAGTACGTAGCCGACACCACGCACGGTGTGAATCAGCTTCTTCTCGTAGTCCCGGTCGATCTTCTTGCGCAGGTAGTTGACGTAGACGTCGATGATGTTGGTGAAGGAATCGAACGTATAGTCCCAGACGTGCTCGGCGATCATCGTCCGGGTCAGAACCTGCTCGGCGTTGCGCATGAAGTATTCGAGCAGGGCGTATTCCTTGGCCGTCAGGTCGATCTCCCGATCGGCCCGCCAGACCTTGTGGGTCACCGGATCGAGCCGGAGATCGGCATAGACCAGTTCGGCGCCGCGATCCTGGCTGCCGCGCCGCAACAGGGCCCGTACCCTGGCCAGCAGTTCGGCAAAAGCGAAAGGCTTGGTCAGGTAGTCGTCGCTGCCCGAATCGAGACCGGAGACGATATCCTCGATCGTGTCCTTGGCCGTCAGGCAGAGCACGGGGGTGAAAATCTCCTGCTGCCGCAGCTCGCGGATCACCTCGAGCCCGTCCTTCTTCGGCAGCATCAGATCCATCAGGATCAGATCGTATCTCTTGCCGGTGGCCAGCTCGAGGCCTTCTTCACCATCGACGGCGACATCGACAGTGAAATCTTCTTCCTCCAGCCCCCGCTTGATGAAGCTGGCAACCTTCTTTTCGTCTTCGACAACCAGAATCCTCGCGCTCATCGACCATTCTCCTTTGTCTGTGTACTCGTACAACCGGGAATCCGCCCGAAATCCAACCGTTGCCGCGCCATCTGCCGCCATTCACTTGAGGCGCAACTTGACCAGAACCTCGTTCGCCGTCTCCTCCACCGCCTTGCCGGTCACATCGACCACGATCCAGGGGTGCCGCCTGAACAGCGCCCGGGAGAAACGGATCTCCTCCTCCACCTTCTCGTAGTCGGCGTAGGCCCGCCGTGGATCCTGTCCCAGGTGGCGCATGCGCGCCGCCCGGATCTCCACCAGTCGCTGCGGATCGATGATCAGGCCGGCAACCTTGTCCGGAGCAACCCGCAACAACTCGGGCGGCGGCTCGATCCCGGGAACCAGCGGCACGTTGGCGACCTTCCAGCCCCGGTGGGAAAGGTAGATCGAAAGGGGCGTCTTGCTGGTCCGGGAAACCCCGACCAGCACGATGTCGGCCTGGTCGAGATGGCGCAGTTCCTGGCCGTCGTCGTGCTTGACGGTGAATTCCATCGCCTCGACACGGCGGAAGTAGTCCTCGTCGACCCCGTGCAGCAGCCCCGGTGTCTGTTGCGGCGAACGACCGAAAAACGCCGCCAGCCGTCCCAGCAACGGCGTCAGCAGATCGATGGCCGGCAGCCCCAGGGCATCGCATTCGTCGCGCACCAGCCGGGCCAGATCCCGGTTGACGATGGTGTAGACCACCAGCGCCCGCTGCCGCAGGGCGTCGTCCAGAGCCTGATAGATCTGGCTCTTGTTGCGGACGTTGCTGATGCGCAGCAACCGCACATCCTTCTTTTCCTCGAACTGCGACAGGGCGGCCAAGGCCATCTTCTCGGCGGTCTCGCCGGTGGCATCGGAAAGAAGAAAAATGTGCCGTCGTACCGACATTACGCTTCCTTGTCCGTCTATCATTAAAAAGCTAACAGTTCCCCCCCGAAGCGCAAGCCGGGATCGACGCTTTTCCCCTGGCCGGAAAACACAGGGGAGAAAACAACCCGCGAGAGCAGACGGACAACCACCCGGAGAAAAAGCCGCCGCAGCTTTTCCCACAAAAGGTAATTGTTCATTAATTTTTATCCAAGTTAACGGTGAATTCCCTTTCGTGTCAAGGTTCGGATTGCCAGCCCCCCCTCTTTCTGCTAAACAGGGGACATGCAGGACAGCTGGCACGAACTCACACTCGAAGTTCCGGCGGAACAGGTCGATCTGGTCAGCTGTCTGCTGACCGATGCCGGCGCCGCCGGCGTCATCACCGCCGACCGGCCGCTCGACACCTTCATTCCTCCCGACCCCGACCAGCCCGACTCCGGCCCCCAGACGTTGCGGGCCTATTTCCCCGCCCAGGACCTGCCCGCCCTGCAGCGCAACCTGGCACAGATCTTCGACCAAAACACCTGGCTGCCACGGGAACAGATTCACCTGCTCGGCTGGCAGACCATCGGCGCCCAGGACTGGGCCGAGGGCTGGAAACAGCATTTTCCGCCCTTCAGCGTCGGCCCGCTGCTGATCCGCCCCACCTGGGATCCGACTCCGCCGCAAGCAGCGCAGGTTCTGCTGCAGATCGACCCCGGCATGGCCTTCGGCACCGGCAGTCACGCCACCACCCGCCTCTGCCTCGAAGCCGTGGTCGCGGCGCTGACAGCGGGCGGCGTCCGCTCGGCCCTCGATGTCGGCACCGGCTCCGGCATCCTCGCCATCGCCGCGGCACTGCTGGGGGCCGAACGGGTGATCGGTCTCGACATCGATCCCGAATCCTGCCGGGTGGCGACGGAGAACGTCACCCTCAACCGGGTGAACGACCGGGTGACGGTGGCCGACACCCCCCTCCACCGGATCACCGGGCACTTCGACCTGGTACTGGCCAACATTCTGGCCGAGGAGAACATCCGTCTGGCGACCGAACTGACCGCCCGTCTCACCGACCACGGCAGTCTGGTGCTCTCCGGCATTCTGCAGGAGAAGGTCGATACGGTCCGCAAGACATTCGACCGGCGTTTTTCCCTCCCCCCGGAGATCCGCCTGCAGGACGACTGGGCCTGCCTCACCTATCGCCGGTAAGACCACCGATGCGCCGTTTCTTCGTCGACCCGCAACTGCTGCAAGACGATCTGGTCAGCCTGCCGCCGGAGATCGTGCGCCACATGCAGGTGCTGCGCCTGGTGCCGGGAGACAGGGTCGGCCTGCTCGACGGCGACGGGCTGCTGTGCGAGGCGCGCCTGCGGCACATCGACCGCCAAAAGGCGCTGGCCGACATCGAAAAACGCCGCCGGGTCATTGAAACCGCCTTCCCGGTCACCCTCTACCAGGGCCTGCCCAGGGGCGACAAATTCGAGCTCATCCTGCAAAAAGGCACTGAAATCGGCGTCCGGGACTTCGTACCGGTCCAGTGCCTCCGATGCCAGGTCAGAACGGCCGCCAAACCTGCCGCCAAACGGATGCAGCGCTGGCGGCGCATCGTCACCGAGGCCGCCCGGCAGTCGGGCAAAAACCTGCTGCCCGGGCTGGCTCCCCCCCTCGATCTGGCGGCCGCCCTGGCCGGATGCAAGGCCGAATTGCGTCTCGCGCCCTGGGAGGAAGCCGACGTCCTCCTGGCGGAGAGACTGCCGGCCACACCACCCCGAAGCGCGGCCCTGCTCGTCGGACCGGAAGGAGGGCTGAGCCCCGGTGAGATAGAACTGGCGGCAGCGCACGGCTTTCAGCCGGTCAGCCTCGGCCCCCGCATCCTGCGCACCGAAACGGCGGGATTTGTCGTGGCCGGCATTTTGCAGTATCTTTACGGCGACCTGGGCCGTTGTTCACCACCAAAACAGACGGCGGCAGCGACAGAATCAGCGCCGGAGGAAACCTGTCCCGGACCGGCGGGAGGGAAGGAGCGCCCATGAAGTGTCCCAAGTGCGGTTACACCAGTTTCGACTTCCTGGAGAGCTGCAAGAAATGCGGGCAGGATCTTCAGGAGCACAAGACCAGATACGGCCTGCGCAGCCTGCTCTTTCCGGAACTGCTCGCCGGTGCGCGGGGCACGGGGCCAAACGAGGACAGCCAGCCGCCCGATCCGGTCGGGGCCGAGGATCTCGATCTGGGATTCGACTTCATGGCCGAACCGGAAGAAACAGCCGCCGAAACGCCCCCGCAGACGTCACCCGATCTCCCGGACACCGCATCCGCCGGGGAGCGGGCCGGGGAAAAAGAGGACGATCACGGCATCGTCGACGACGCCGAAGCGGATGACTTCGCCTTTTCGCTCGACGACATTGCCGAGGACGGCTGGCTGGCGGACGGCCCGCCGGACGAAGAGGTCGACACGGAGGAGAATGCCGAGGATACGACAGCGCTCGACTTCGGCAACGACGATCAGGAGATCGTCTTCGATTTCGACACCGGCGACGATCAGCCCGACCGGCCGGAAAAGACCACCGGCGGCCTGCAAGCCCCCGACAGCAGCGAGGAGGACCCTGCCGCCCCTTTTGACGCAGCGGGGGAGGCCGATGCCGGGCTGTCCCCCGCCAGACCGGGCAACGAAAATCCGTACGTCTCGCCAGACGGGGAATCGAGCGTTGCGGAAGAGCCGCCTATCTTCCTCGAACCGGAGGATGTAACGGAACCGGCCAATGCCACGGAGCCGCCGCAGCCCGAACCGGCCGCGGAGGAGCCGCTGCCC
>CAYTVY010000027.1:0-10519 GCA_964441925.1 uncultured Geothermobacter sp. | reverse complement strand
CGCCGCAGCCCGAACCGGCCGCGGAGGAGCCGCTGCCCCTCCTCGAACCGGAGGATGCAACGGAACCGGCGGCCGACGGCGGGATCGCCGTTCCCTCCCTGGGGGCGCGCCTGGCCGCGACCGCCTGCGACATTCTCGTTCTGGCGGTGATCCTGTTTCTCTTTCTGGCAGCCGGCGAATGGACCCTGAGCGATGCTCCCCGACGGGGACTGCTGCCGTCGACCGCCACCCTGGTCGAGCTGGCCATCCCCTATTTTCTCGTCTTCTTCACCCTCTGTTTCGGCTACTTCACCCTCTTCCACTACCTGACCGGCCAAACACCCGGCAAGATGCTCTTCCGTCTGCGGGTCGAGGGAGCCGACGGTGCACCGCTGACCTTCTCCCAGGCCTTCCTGCGCAGTGTCGGCGGACTCGTTTCGCTGCTCGCCGCCGGTCTCGGCTTCCTGGTCATCCTCCTGCGCCACAGCCGCCGCGGCTGGAACGACGAATTCGCCGGCAGCCGGCTGGTCCACTGCCAATCGGAAAACGAAGGAGCCCGGGAGCAGGATCCGGAACCGGCTGCCTGACACCGGTCAAAGACCACTCGACTGCAACGAATCGGTAATCGCCAGTTCCTCCAGGCGCAGCGCCATGCGCCGACGGATCACCGTCGGAATCTCGATGTGCAGGCAGAGCGGCGGCGGCGACAGACCGAGCGCCTTGCTGCGCTGCAGGGCGTTGGCACCGGCGCCGGGCAACCAGCGCACCCCTTCCTTCGGCAGCCAGCTTCGCTCCTCCCCCTCGATCAGACTGGCAATATCACGAGCCGGATCGATGCGCCGCCCGACCGCCTGCAATCCACCGAGCAGGGCGAAATTGAAGCAACTTCCGGCCGCCTCGCAGAACTGCAGGAAAATTTCCTCCGACAACTCCCGCACCAGCTCCAGCCCCCGCCGCAACCGGCTCGACGGAAAGAGATGCAGAACATCCCCCCGTTCTTCGAGCCGGCCGAAATCCTCCGGCCGGACGTAGGGAGGCCAGCCCCCCAGGCCGACAACCACCTTGCGGTCGTCGCGACAGGTACCGACACAACCGTGGATGTCGAGAATCAGCGCCGGCGCCGGCAATGCCAGCTGTTGCAGAAACCGGGGCAGATGGCGCTCGGTCTTGTAGCTGCAGGGGCGTCCCTTTTCGTCGACATAGGGATAGATGACGTCGATGTTGCTCGGGTTGAGTGGCACCCCCCAGCGCCGCAGCTTCTCGAGATTGCTGTCGGTCAACGGCTCGCGGCCGGCAAAACCGAGATTGACCACCGCCGCCACCGCCTTGCCGGTCCGCAGGAAATAGAGCGCCACCTCCAGGGTGTGGGGATCATAGGGCCCGTGCGGCGCGGTCAGCAGCGTTCCGTCCGTCGGCAAGCCGCCCCGGCGCCGCAGCAGCAGGGAGCCCCCGGCATCGTCCGGCAGGTAGCGGGCCTCGAACCCCGGCAGCCCGGCACCGCAGCCGGTCCAGCCGACATCCCGCTGTGGCAGATGGTGAAAGAAACGCGCGAGCACCTGCTCCCGCCAGACGGCAACGAAGCGGATCACCCGGTCGGGCAGCCGGTAGTAGACCTGGTAGGTCCGCTCGTCAAGCAGCACCTGAATACCGAGCCGTTGCAGCAAATCCCGGTTGTAGTCGTTCTGGGTGGTGGCCAGCAGGCGCTCGGTCAGATCGACCATCCCGGCGATCTCCGCCGCACTGAGCGGCCGGTCCAGCAGCTCCACCCGTTTCAGGTGATGGTAATCTTCCCGACCGATCTCCACCTCGAGCCGGTTGAGATGACGCCTGAACGGGGCGCTCTCGTCGACGGTGAAAGAGGAGAGGAAAAGGGGTGGTATGTAAGGGCAACTGTCGTTCATCGTCGGAGGTCTCCGTTCAATTATGGGGGCTGACGGCCGGCAACACAACCGGTGCGAACCGTCCGAGGCGCACCCGTCATTTCCGGTCACCGCTGCCGGCTCTGGACGCGGCCGGCGTTGTCGGGCAGAATGGGGGGCACGACCGGCCTCTCACGAGCGGCGTCTTATCCCCATGAACCACGATACCGGAAACATTCTCGAAGCCATCGTCCTCGGTTCGGGCGGCAGCCCGGGGGTTCCCATGCCCGGATGTGACTGCGCGGTCTGCCGCTCCACCGATCCGCGCAACAGCCGCACCCGCTGCAGCCTGCTCGTCCGCCACCGGGGGCACAACCTGCTGATCGATACCGCCACCGATCTGCGACAGCAGGCACTGCGTGAAGGCATCGGGCGGATCGATGCCGTTCTCTACACCCACGGCCATGCCGACCACGTTCACGGTATCGACGATCTGCGCCCCTTCAACCGTCACCGCCGGGAACCGATTCCCGTCTACGGTTCGGCCGGCACCATCCGCCACCTGCACCGGGTCTTCCCCTACATCTTTACCGATCCGCTGCCGGAAGGCTACCGTCCCCGCCTCCGTCCGCACATCCTGGACGGCCCGGCCGACATTCTCGGGCTGCAGGTGGTGCCGGTGCCGCTGCGACACGGCGCCGGCGAGGCAACCGGCTACCGCATCGGCGCCCTGGCCTACCTGACCGACTGCAGCGCCATCCCCGACAGCTCCTGGCCGCTGCTCGCCGGTGTCGAGGTGCTGATCATCGACGGCCTGCGGCTGCGTCCCCATCCGACCCACTTCCACCTGGCCCGCGCGGTGGAAGCCGGCCGGCGCATCGGCGCCCAGACCATCTATCTCACCCACCTGAACCACGAAATCGACCATGCCCGCCATCAGCAGGAACTGCCGGCGGGATGCTTTCTCGCCCACGACGGACTGCGGATCTCCCTGGAATACCGCCCCTGAAATCAGGGCTCAGTGCTGTTTCCGCTTGAAATGACACATAATTCAGTTTTAATTGGAGGAATGCTTTCACCCTGGCCTGAAGCACCACCCGGACCGGAACCATGCATCAGGAAATCCGCCTGCACGGGCACCTCGACGAAACCATCGAATACTACGCCACCGCGGCCAGTCACAACCTGCGCCAGAGCTGCTTCTACGAGCAGAACGCCGGCGGTCTGCGCTTTTTCAGCCCGGGCAACGAACTGCTGCTGGGACCGGAGGAGATCGCGCACCGGGGCAACGGCGGCACCTTCTGCGAGTACATGTTCGGTGTCGACCAGCCGATCTCCGACATGGCCAAGGCCGAGGTCCGCAACCGCCTGGTTCTCTTCGGCGCCACCTACCGCAACCGGCACGAACTGGTCTTCACCGATCACACCGACGGCCGGCTCTCCTACGACCGGATCTTCCTCGACGGCCACGCCGTCTGCAACTACTTCTTCTTTCTCTCCGGCTCGGTCTCCGGCCGCCCGAGCCAGCAACAGCAGGAGATCGTCCGCCTGCTCGGCAAGCAGCTCAAACGCAGCCCGCATGTCGGCCAGGGCGACGACAGTGAGCTGATCGGCGAGCTGACCGGCCTGCTCGGCCATCGCAGCACCCTCTACCTGATCAAGCTGATCCACAAGCGGCACCGCGCCTACCAGGAGGCCTTCGCCCGCCTCTACTTCGCCAGCAAGACGATCGGGGACGCCGATTTCGAGCAACTGCAGCAGCTGGCGGCCGAGCTTGGTATCGACCGCTACCAGCAGGAGCGCATCCGCATCGATGTCATGTACCGCCATCCCGACAACCGGCGGATCGTCGACGAGTACAAGAACATCCTCATCGACTGCAACCGGCGCGGCCGGATCAGCGCCACCGACAACGCCCGGCTGACCCGGCTGAAAACCCTGTCGGTGCGCAAGAAAATTCCCAGCGCCCTCTTCTACACCCTCGACGAGATGCTGCGCGACGAGCACCTGCTGCACCCGGACGAGAAGGAGGACTACCTCTCCGAAACCCGCCAGATCCTCGAAGGGCTCCTGCTGCAGGACGCCCAGATCGACGCCGGCATCACCACCGAAGACATGATCAAGCTGCTCGAGGCCAAGCGCCTGGCCTGCGAGAACCGGGACCACGGTTTCGAGCAGATCCTGCTCGAAACCGGCAAGATCTGCGACGAGCGCATCCGCGACGGCGCCGATCTCTCCCTGCTGGAGAACTTCTCCTCCATCATCACCTATTTCGACCGCTACGACAGTGTTTCCACCCACATCAACCGGCTGGCCTTCATGGAAGGGGTGCGACTGGGCGAGGAGACCATCCGCAGCCTGCTCGGCAACCGGGAGGTCTTCGAACGGCTGGAAAGGGGGCTTTTCGACCGACTCTTCTTTGCCGGCGTTCTCGACAACACCTACCTCGGCCGTTACGGCCGGAAAAAAGTGGAGCTGCTGCGCCGGGGACTGGCCGCCATCGCCGACGGCAGCCTGACCATCCGCCAGCTCCTGGAGCAGGAAGAGACGGTCGCCGTCGAGGAACAGCTCTACCAGCGGCTGCTCGATCAGGTCAAGGAGCGCATCCGCAACCTCTATTCCCGCTACAGCAGCCGCGCCGAGCAGGAGGAGCTGCGCCGGGAGCTGAGTGCAGAGTTCAACGACAAGGGGATCTGGCGGGGTGAGATTCCGCGACGGCTGTTTGCCGACGTGCTGCTCACCATCAAGAAGGAAGCGATCTACCTGCACAGCCTGCTGCCGGAAATCATCACCGGCCGCAACCCCGCCCTGCGTGAAGACTTTCTCACAAACAGCGGCCTCGACCGCTTCCACGTCGAAGAACTGGAGCGCGCCTACTGTGAGCAGAACCGGCTCGACCCGGAGATCCTCAACAGCCTGCGCCGGGGACTGAACGGCGAGGTGCGACCATGAGCCTTCCCGCCCTTGCAAACATCCGTAACTTCGGCATCATCTCCCATATCGACGCCGGCAAGACCACCGTCTCGGAACGGTTTCTCTTCTACACCGGCGAAATCCACAAGATGGGCGAGGTGCATGAAGGCTCCGCCACCATGGACTGGATGGAGCAGGAGCAGCAGCGCGGCATCACCATCACCGCCACCACCACCGTCTGTCGCTGGAAGGACTGGTGGTTCAACCTGATCGATACCCCGGGGCACATCGATTTCACCATCGAGGTCGAGCGCTCACTGCGGGCCCTGGACGGTGCCCTCGCCATCTTCAGTGCCGTCGAGGGTGTCCAGCCGCAAAGCGAATCGGTCTGGCGGCAGGCGGGACGTTACGACGTGCCCCGCATCTGCCTGATCAACAAGATGGACCGTGCCGGCGCCGATTTCCGCGCCGTGCTCGCCCAGATGCGTCGGCAGCTGATGGCCCGGCCGGTCCTGATGCAGTGGCCGGTCGGTGAGGAGGCGGATTTCACCGGCGTCATCGACCTGCTGCACGAAACCGCCCTGCTGTTCGACGACCGGCCGGAAAGCCCCCCCAGGCAGCTGCCGGTGCCCAGCGAACTGGCGACGCCGGTCGCCGAGGCCCGGGAGCGGCTGGTGGAGATCGCCGCCGATTACGACGAGGAGATTCTCGCCGCCTACCTCGACGGGAGACCGGTCACGGCCGACCACCTGGCCACCGCCATCCGCCGGGGTACCCTGGCCGGCGAGATCTTCCCGGTCTTTCTCGGCAGCGCCCTGCGCAACCGGGGGATGCAGCCGCTGCTCGACGCCATCGGTCTCTTTCTTCCCTCTCCCCTCGACCGTCCGCCGGCGGTCGCCCATCCCCTCGACCGTCCGGACACCCGCGTCGAGATTCCTTGCGATCCCGCGGCACCGGCCTGTGCCCTGGCCTTCAAGGTCGTTTCCGACGAGGGACGCAAGCTGACCTACCTGCGACTCTACGCCGGCAACATCGCGCCGGGTACGACCCTGTTCAACAGCCGCACCGGCGAGCAGGAAAAGATCGCCCGGCTCTTCCGCATGCACGCCCACAAGCGGGAGCGGCTCGAGCAGGCCCGCGCCGGCGACATCGTCGCCGCCACCGGTCTGAAGAACGCCCTGACCGGCGACACCCTCTGCACCGCCGAACAGCCGGTCCGCCTCGGCGGCCTCAGCATTCCGGAACCGGTGGTCTCCCTCGCCATCGAACCCCGCAGCATCGACGACCGGGAACGGCTGCTGCCGGCCCTGGAGAAACTGCAGTGGGAAGACCCGACCTTCCGGGTGCACGAAGACGAGGAGACCGGCCAGACGATTCTCACCGGCATGGGAGAGCTGCACCTCGAGGTCACGGTCCGCCGGCTGGCGGACGACTTCGGCGTGCAGGTCACGACCGGCCGCCCCCAGGTCGTCTACCGCGAAACCCTGCGCCACCCGGTCGAACATCACGAAATCTTCCGCCGCGAGATCGAGGGCCGGATGCAGGCAGGTGAAATCAGGCTCCGTCTGAGCCCCGCCGCATGCGGCGCCGGCTGCAACATCGATCTGCCGTCCAGTCTCCAACTGCCCGGGCCCTGGCGCCAAACCCTGCGTGAAAGCCTGGTTCTGGCCTGCCGGGCCGGCGCCCGCACCGGCTATCCGCTGACCGACCTGATCGTCGAGGTACTGGCGGTACCGGTGGAGGACCACACCAGCGAAACCGGCCTGCGCGCCGCCGCCCAGCGGGGACTGACCATGGCCGCCCGCCGGGCCGGAATCCTGCTGCTGGAACCGGTGATGAACCTCGAGATCTCCACCCCCGGCGAATTCACCGGCAAGGTTCTCGGCTCGCTGCAACAGAAGCGCGGCCAGATCGAGGCCGTCGAGCGGCAGGGGGAATACGAACTGGTACGGGCCAGCATCCCCCTGTCGGCGATGTTCGGCTTCATGACCGAACTGCGCAGCGCCACCCGCGGCCGGGGCACCTTCACCATGGAATTCGCCCGCTACGACCGGGCCCCGGACGAGGTCCAGGCCCGCTTCGGGCTGCTCTGACCGGTCGTCTGCCACCCTTTCATCCTCTGCCTCGGCTCACCCTCTCCGCCTCCTCCCCGCCTGGAAAAGCCCCCGGGAACAGCTATACTTTGGAGTAGTCGTAAAACCGACCAACCGACGGGAGGACACCGATGGCGACGCGACGCGCTGCTCCGACACTGCTCAATCACCTCAAGGCAGTCAAGGCAGGGAAAAGACGGTTCGAGAACGCCGTGCAGGGCGTGGCGCGCATGATTCTCGAGCAGGAAATCAGCAAGGTGGTGGTCAACGGCAAGACCACCTATGACTTCAGCATCTTCCGCCGGGGCGAGAAACACGTCATCGGCATGTTCGACGAGATCAACAGCTTCGTCTCCTTCGTCAAGGATGCCGCCGAGGGCGGTTCCTCGAAGGAGATGGCCTTCGTCCTGGTCGGCGAACCGGGCAACGGCAAGACCTTCTTCGTCGAGTTCCTCTGCAGCTGCTACCGGCACTTTCTCGCCCGGCCGGAAAACCGCAAGTACACCTTCGTCTTCAACGGCATGGAGAAGCTCGGCGGCTACGGCAAGCTGTCGCGGATCGAATCCCAGACCTACGAAGATCCGATGGTGCTGGCAATGAACATCGGCGAAACCGTCGAGCAGAGCAAGGAATGGCTGGCCGCCAAAGGGGGCTTCAAGGAGGCCGACATCGACCAGCTCTACCGCAACTACCGGCCGCTGGGCGCCTGCAGCGAATACATCTGGAACGACATCCGCCGCCACTGCGACGGCAACATCGACGAGATGCTCAGGTTCATCGAGATCGTGCCGGTGCCGATGACCGAGAGCCTGGGCACCATCACCGGCAAGTATTCGGCCAAGGACAAGATCACCTCTTCGGCGGTCGACCTGCTGGGCGAGGAGTCGATCCAGCGGCTGCTGCACATCACCGACACCAACAATCCCTACCGCTTCGACCTGCGGCGCGGCGCCCTGGCGCGGGTCGCCGGCGGCGGCATCCATTTTTCCGACGAGATCTTCAAGAACAAGAAGGACCTGGTACAGGTCTACCTCGCCGTCATCCAGAACCGCACCATCGAGATCGACGGCTTCAAGTGGCCGATCGACACCCTGATCGTCGCCACCAGCAACAATTCCGAGTTCAACCGCTTTCTGGCGGAAAAGGAAGAGGCGCCGATCATCGACCGCTGCCGCGTCTGCTATGTCTCCCACAACACCGACTACATCCGCCAGCGGGAACTGACCGCCTACGCCATCGGCTCGGAGACCAAGACCACCCTCAGCCGCGAGGCACTGCACCAGGATCCGAATCTCAACTATGCCGCTTCGGTGGCGGTGGTGCTCTCCCGGCTGCCGCGCTCGGAGAAACTGACCCCGATCGAAACCATGAAACTGGCCGCCGGCGAGGTCGCCGGCGAAAAGAGCATCAAGACCCTGGCCGAGGTGATCGACACTCTCAACCAGGATCCGGACATCACCAAGCGTTTCGGCCAGAAGGGTCTCGGCCAGCGCAACCTGGGCCGGGCCATCCAGCTGCTCGGCGAAAGCTCCGAGACCAACGAGGGACACTGCATGGTGGCCATCGACATCTTCCCCGCCCTGGAGCGGGTGGTCCTCGACTACGTACCCGAAGCCAACGACCGGGCCAAGTACCTGGAGGATCTGAAGATCGCCCGCAGTCTCTACCGCGAGCGGGTGATGACCGAAATGTTCAACGCCTACATGGACGAGCCGATGGCGATCCGCAAGGACGTGATGAACTACGTCAACATGATCATCGGTATCGACGCCGAAAACCTGGGTCCGGACAAGATGTGGAAGTACAAGGACCCGCAGACCGGCGAACTGAAGGCGATCAAGATCGACGAACGCTTCGTCAAGAGCGTCGAGGAACTGCTCGGCCTGAAGACCGAGGAACAGCGGGAGACCTTCCGCACCTCGATCCGCAAGATCTACGGCCAGAAGATCACCGTCGATCCCAACTACGACTTCATGGACAATCTCGAGCTGGTCAAGGCGGTCACCGACGTGCGGCTGAAGTCGGACATCGCCGGTGCCGGCAGCCTGATCGGCGCCCTGGCCAACCGGACCAACGAGGAAAACCAGAAGCTCTACGACCGGATGATCAGCACCATGCTGGAGAAGCTCGGCTACTGCCGTACCTGCGCCCAGAAGACCATCGAGTACTTCTGCACCCAGGAGGACGAATCCTGACCCGCAACCCCGACGAACGGCGACCGGCATGAAACAGAAGCTCTGGCAACGCTACCGGCAGCTGCAACGGACCGGACTCACCGCCAGGCAGAAAGCGGTCATCCGGCGCGAGCTGCCGGGAGGAGGCAGCCACGACCCGCCGGAACCACCCGCCCGGACGGTGCCGATCGTCGACAGCCCCTACGGCCGGAACGACCTGGCGGTGCTGCAGGCCCTGGTCCGCCCCGCCGGCAGCTACGCCGCCCGCATCCACACCCTGGACGAACTGCTCGAACGCGACCGGCAGCGCGAACAGGACGGCTTCCCGCGCAAGATCCGGGTCGGGCGCATGGTCCGGCCCGGCCGGGGACGGGAAGACAAGGTGGTGGTGGTTCCGACCACGGTCGAGGAGAAATTCCTCCACGACATGAGCGCCGGCCCGCCCTCCGAATCGACGTCCGGCGGCTCGGGCGATGGTGAGGAAGGCGAGCTGATCGGTGAACAGCCGGTGCGCCAGCAGGGGGAAAGCGGCGCCGGCCAGGCCGGCCAGGGCAGCGGCGGCCCGCACGAGCTGGAATCCAACGCCTATGATCTGGGCCGCATCCTGACCGAGAAATTCGAGCTGCCCAACCTCAGGGACAAGGGCAAGAAGCGCTCGCTGACCCGCTATACCTACGAACTGACCGACCGCAACCGCGGTTTCGGCCAGGTGCTCGACAAGAAGGCCACCCTGCGCAAGATCATCGAGACCAACATCGCCCTCGGCCGGCTGACCGACTTCGACCAGATCGACACCAGCGAGTTCCTCATCGCCCCCCGTGACCGGATCTACCGCATCCTGTCACAGGAGAAGGACTACGAATCGCAGGCGATGGTCTTCTTCGTCCGCGACTACTCCGGCTCCATGGGCGGCAAGGCGACCGAGGTCGTCTGCACCCAGCACGTGCTGATCTACAGCTGGCTGCTCTACCAGTACCAGCGCCAGATGGAGACCCGCTTCATCCTGCACGACACCGAGGCCAGGGAGGTCGAGGACTTCTACACCTACTACAACTCCAAGGTCGCCGGCGGCACCGAGGTCGCCTCCGCCTACCGGCTGGTGAACACGATCGTCGAGCAGGAGGGCCTGGCCCGCGACTACAACATCTACGTCTTTCACGGCACCGACGGCGACGACTGGGACACCACAGGCGAGAAAACCATTCCCGAGCTGAAGCGCATGCTGCGCTACGCCAGCCGGGTCGGCATCACCATCGCCGAACACGCCTACACCGAGGCCGGCAGCACCGAGGTCGACAAGTACCTGCGCAAGTCAGGGCTGCTCAAGGACGCGGAAAGCCTGCTGCGCAAGGACACCCTGAGCGAAAACAGCGACGAAGCCCGCATCATCGAGGGGATCAAGAAGTTGATTTCGGAGTGACGAGGGACGAGTGACGAGGGACGAGTGACGAGGGACGAGGGACGAGAAAAGACTGGCCTGAACACCGGACGAACCCAAGCG
>CAYTVY010000026.1:0-23851 GCA_964441925.1 uncultured Geothermobacter sp. | reverse complement strand
CGCCGCTGCCGGAAACCAAACTGCCGGAGCTGAGTTGTTTTCTCAGCCAAATCCTGCCGTCCGAAACCATTCCCCTGCCGACCGAACTGGAGATGGAACAGGTCATGGGGCCACCGGTGCCGACCCTGATCCTGCACGGCGTCATCGATCCGGAAGGCGTTCGTCGTCACCTGTTGCGCCTCCGCTTCGCTTACGGGCCCGTGAGCCTGCCCCCGCACCTTCTCGGGGGAAAGGATCGGGAATTGTTGCGGCAGGAGGGAACGACTTACCTGGTCCAGCGCGATCCGGAGCAGGAAGAGCAGGCCCTGGCCCAACTCGATGAGCTCTTGCTCTGTCCCGCGCCCCCTCAACTGGCGGAAGCGGGAGAAATGGATCTGCTCTTTCAATCGCGCAGCATTGAGCATTCGGCGCAACTGTGGAAAGAATTTCTCGACCAGCTGCCGGCCCTGAAAGAGGCCGGCTGGCGCATTGAAATCGACTCCAGCTTCCATCTCAGCTTCGAGAAGGCCGACCGGCTGCTGGCCGAAATCGAAGAGAACGACGACGGCTGGTTCGAACTCGGCCTGCAGATCGACCATCAGGGACAACGCCTCGAACTGCTGCCCCTGCTGCTGCAGTGGCTCGAGACCGACGACCCGCAGCGTCCACTGATGTACCAGCTGACCGAAAACCGCTGGCTGGAGGTTCCGCCCAGCGTGCTGTCACCGGTGGTGGAGACCCTGGTCGAGCTTTTAGACGACCAGCGCATCGAACAGGGCGCAAAACTGAAGCTGCCCCGCCCCCTGGCGCACAATCTGCTGGCGGTCGAGGAGCGGCTGACCGGTCAAGGTCACAGGCTCGAATGGCAAGGTGGCAGAAAGATACGTGAGCTGGCGCAGAAGCTGCGCCGTTTCGACGGCATTGCCGAGGTATCTCCTCCGCAGGGCCTGCAGGCACAGCTGCGCGACTACCAGCGCCAGGGGCTCAACTGGCTGCAGTTTCTGCGCGAGTATGAATTCAACGGCATCCTTGCCGATGATATGGGCCTGGGCAAGACCATTCAGACCCTCAGTCATCTGCTGGTCGAGAAGGAAGCCGGGCGACTTGACCAACCGGCGCTGATCGTGGCCCCGACCAGCGTCCTGAGCAACTGGCGGCACGAGGCTGAGCGCTTCGCACCCAGCCTGCGCTGCCTGGTTCTGCACGGACCGGACCGGGCATCCCAGTTTGAACATCTGGCCGACCATGACCTGATCATCACCAGCTACGCCCTGCTGAACCGCGACAGCGAACGCCACCTACAGCAGAGCTATCACAGCCTGATCCTCGACGAGGCCCAGGCGATCAAGAATCCACAGGCCAAAAGCGCCCAGATCGCCAGAAAGGTGCGTGCTCGCCATCGCCTCTGCCTGACCGGAACCCCGCTGGAAAACCATCTGGGCGAACTCTGGTCGCTGTTCCACTTCCTGATGCCCGGTTTTCTCGGCACTCAGCGCCAGTTCAACCGCCTGTTCCGTTCCCCCATCGAACGCCATCGGAACCCAGAACGACAACAGTTGCTGCAGCAGCGCATCGCCCCCTTTGTACTACGTCGCACCAAGGAGCAGGTGACCCGCGAGCTCCCCCCAAAAACCATCATGGTCCGGGAAGCCGAGCTCGGCCCGGCTCAGGCCAAACTCTATGAAAGTCTGCGCCTGGCGATGGTGAAAAAAGTCAGCTGGCTGCTTAAGAAAAAGGGGCTGCAGAGAAGCCATATCGAAATCCTCGACGCCCTGCTCAAGCTGCGCCAGGCATGCTGCGACCCGCGCCTGGTCAAATTGACAACGGCGGCAAAAGTGAAACAGTCGGCCAAGCTGGATGAACTGATAGAGCTGCTACTGAAACTCCTCGACGAGGGACGCAAGATTTTGCTTTTTTCCCAGTTCACCTCAATGCTGACACTCATCGAAGAGGAACTCAATGCCCACGGCATCATCTACAGCAAACTGACCGGCCGGACCCGCAAACGGGACAAGGCAATCGCCGCCTTCCAGGAGGGGCCGGCGCAGGTTTTCCTGATCAGCCTCAAGGCCGGCGGCGTCGGCCTCAATCTGACTGCCGCCGACACCGTCATCCACTACGATCCCTGGTGGAATCCGGCCGCCGAAAACCAAGCCACCGACCGCGCCCACCGCATCGGTCAGGACAAACCGGTCTTCGTCTACAAGCTGGTCGCCAAAGGAACCATCGAGGAGAAGATTCTCGCCTTACAGCAAAAGAAGCAGCAACTGGCCGACGGCGTCTATGGCGAAGAGAAGAAGGCCCCACTCAGCCATCTCAGCGCCGATGACATTCTCGACTTGCTCTCGCCATTACAGATCGACTGACGGCAGGGCAAACTCAACCGGACAGGTTGGCAAGCCCGGCCTGCCGCCGAGGCGGCGCGCCCATGGGTTCGCCAGTGATTTTTGTCAAGCGCAGGCAGATCATCCGCCTTCACCGCAGGTTACGGCGTGATGAAAATGGCTTGTGCTATTCGCCGGCGACAAGCTCACTGATTCAGGCTGAACGCTTGTTCGTTGGGTACAGTTGCGGCAGCTCAGTCCTCGACCGGGCTCAGTGTGGGGGCGGAAGCCTGCCTTTTCTGCCCGAAGAAGACCGACAGCTCGGAAACGATCATCCCGGCAAGCATCAGACCGCAGCCGAACAGGCCGCGCAGGGAGAGAACCTCGCCCAGCAGCCACCAGCCACCGAGGGCGGCGAACACGCCTTCGAGACTCATGATGATCGCCGAGTGGGCGGGGTGGGCGTCGCGCTGGGCGATGACCTGCAGGGTATAGGCGATCCCCACCGAGCCGAGACCGCCGTAGAGGATGGGGACCGTGGCGGCGAAGATCCCCTGCAGGCTCACCTGCTCGACGGCAAAGGCGGTCAGCAGGCTCAGCGCCGAGCAGACGGCGAACTGGGCCGAGGCCAGCTTGAGGGCGTCGGTGCGCGGCGCCAGCCAGCCGATCAGCAGCACGTGTCCGGCCCAGAAGAAGGCTCCGAGCAGAACGAGAAAGTCACCGAAGGAGATGGTGAAATCGGTCGTCACACTCAGAAAGTAGAGGCCCGCCACCGCCAGCACCGCGCCGACCCAGGTGCCGATACGGGGCCGCTGGTTCCAGAACAGCCCGACTATCGGCACCAGCACCACGTAGAGACCGGTGATGAAGCCGGCGTTGCCGGCAGTCGTGTAGACCAGCCCGGCCTGCTGCAAGGAAGAGCCGGCAAAGAGCGCCAGCCCGGCCGGCAGCGCTCCCTTGAAAACCGGGATCCGCTCGATCCCCTTCGGCTGCGGCTGCCGCTTGCCGAGCAGCAGGATCAGCGGCAGCAGCGACAGGCCGCCGAGAGCGAAACGTACCCCGTTGAAGGTGAAGGGACCGACATAGTCCATGCCGACGCGCTGGGCGACGAAGGCAAGGCCCCAGATGGTGGCGGTCGCAAGCAGCAGGATGTCAGCCTTGATCGTTCCCTGTTTCATCGCCTTCCGTCCGGAAAATCCACCACTGCAAGATGCCACGGAGGCTTTTGCAGGGCGCCTGAAAGATGTTTCAACCCACCTGCGGCCTGGACGCGACCGCCGCCCGGCCGAACAGGAAGCATTCCACCGTCCGGGCGGGCAGCCGGTGGACCAGCCGGGCCAGCAAGCCGGTCAACAGCAGGGCGAAGAGAAAACGTCCGACCAGCAGTCCTGACCAGTGTCCGCCAAAAGCCATCACGAACAGGGTATCCTCGATCAGGCTGTGGCAGATGCACATGAAACAGAGGCTGAGAAAGACGTCCCGGGCCGAAACCTTGCCGCTGCGCACTTCCTGCAGGATGAGCGCGCCCCCGTAGGAAATCCCCAGCAGGCTGCCGGTCACCGTCATGGAGGTGGCCATGGTGCCGATCCCCATCAGCCGCAGCACCGGCTGCAGCAGGCGGGCGATCCGCGCGGTGACCCCGAAACGGTCGAGCAGGCGCAGAGCGGCCAGCAGGGTCAGGATAATCCAGAAAATCGACCAGAGCGAGCGGACGCCGGCCACCAGCCACTCCCCCCAGCCGGCGGCCGGTGGCGTCAGATGCAGAAAGACCACCCGGGCCGGCTGCTGCATCGATTCGAACCCGGTATAGACCAGGTTGAGAAGCACGCCATAGACCAGCGCCGCAACCAGACGCAGAACCAGGGTGAAGAGAAAACCGGCGCCGGCCTTCTGGGCGATGCGCTGCTCCACCGGCAGCGAATGGGCGATGAGGATCATCGCACCCAGCACGGTCGCCTGGGCCACGGTCAACGGCACCGTCGGCAGCAGGGTCAGCAGGACGGCGGCGCCGGCGTAGATGTTGACCAGCATGGCGGTCACCCAGACGAACCCCATCTCGCCGGGAAGACCAACCAGTCCCATCACCGGTGCCACCAGCCGACCGGTCAGTTCGATGGCCCCCAGCTCCACGGCGACACGCACCAGCACCATCACCGGCACCATCACCTTGAGCAGCTCCAGGTAAAGCCGGACGCCATCCTTGGCAATCTCTTTCAGGGTCAACACCAGCGGCTTCATGGTTCGTCTGCTCGTTTCCACGGCCCAAAGGATCGTGCGGCCGGAACAATGGATTCATCTGGATGCCATTGATCGCCACATTGGAGCATGTGAGGTGGCGGCGGCACGGTCTCAGTCGTCGGTGAGCGTTTCGAAGCGGTTTTCGGCCACGTTCTTGCGGGTGGCATGCGGGTCGAAGATGCGGCCGTTCATGGCGATGTAGACGCCGGAAGGCAGCAGCTGCACGGCAGTGATGGCGCTGGCAACATTGAACAGGGCATCGGTGGCCCGAAAGCGGGCCGGCAGCATCGCCCCGGTCAGCACCACGGTCTTGCCCGGAATGCCGGCCAGGGCCCGGCCGGTGGCGACCATGGTGTCGGTGCCATGGGTGATGACGATGCGGTCGCAGTCCGTCTCCTCCACCGCCCGGCGGATCAGCGCCCGGTCGGCATCGGTCAGATCCAGGCTGTCCTTGCGCAGCAGGGAACGCACCCGGATGTCGACCGTCAGGTTGGCGTCCCGCAACAGTTCCTCCACCGGCGAATCGCCGACTTCAAAACGGCTCTTGGCGTCGAAATAGACCTTGTCGATGGTGCCGCCGGTGGTGATGATCTCAATCACGCCCGTCCTCTCCCTCCTCCGCCGAAAGCATCTCGTCCCGACGCACCGCCCAGTAGGCGCCGGCGACACAGATGATCAGCACCGCCAGGCCGATCATCGAAGTGTAGGCCACCTCCTTGAAGTCGACCAGCACCACCTTGCGCGCCAGGGCGAGCATGGCCACCAGCAGCACCGCCCGCACCTTGACCACCGGTTTCTTGTCGGTGATGTCGGGCAGCACGGTGTGGTTGAACTCGAGGGCGATGAGCACGGTCATGAACGAGGCGAAGACCTTGATGAACTGGTTGTGGTCGAACAGGGCCGGTCCGGTGAGGACGACCCGGTAGAGCTCACCGGCGGAGTGAACCAGGGTGAGCACCACCGAGACACCGACCAGCACCGTCAGGGCGGCCACCACCAGGCGCTCGAACCAGTGATAACTGCGGGTGCCGAAAATCAGACGTCGCACGTCTCCTCCAGATCCAGATACCGGCAGCGACTCCCCTGCCGGCTGCCGCGTCGTTGCAGTTCGTCATCGATGGCGTTGAGCACTTCCCACTTGTTCAGCGACCAGAGCGGCGCCAACAGGCGCTCCCGCGGGCCGTCGCCGGTCAGCCGCTGGATCAGGGTGTCGGGATGCAGCCGCTCGAGAATGTCGCAGACCAGCCCAACATAGGCGTCCTGCGTCAGGACGTCAACCTCGCCCTCCCGGTAGCGCCGCCCCAGCTCGGTGCCGTCCAGCACGTGCAGCAGGTGCAGCTTGACACCGTCGACCCGCAGCCGGGCCATGGCGTCGGCGGTGGCCAGCATCTGCGCGCGCGTCTCGCCGGGCAGCCCGAGAATCAGGTGCACGCAGACCTGCAGATCCCGCTCCTTCGCCCGACGGTAGGCATCGAGAAAACAGGCGTAGTCATGGCCGCGGCCGATGGCCGCCAGGGTGGCGTCATGGCTGCTCTGCAGGCCGATCTCGAGCCAGAAGCAGGTGCGCCGGTGGTACCCGGCCAGCAGGTCGAGCACCGCATCCGGCAGGCAGTCCGGGCGGGTGCCGACCGCCAGACCGACGACATCGGGCACCGCCAGGGCGGCGTCGTAGAGTTCCCGCAGCCGTCCGACGGGCGCGAAGGTGTTGGAGAAGGGCTGGAAGTAGGCGATGAACCGCTTCGCCTTGTACTTGCGGACCATCACCTCCTTGCCGGCCTCGATCTGGCCGGCCACGTCCAGCCCCCGGACGATCCCGACGGCACCGGAACCGCCGGGATCGCAGAAGATGCAGCCGCCCTCCCGTCGTCCCCCCTGCCGGTTGGGACAACCGAAGCCGGCGTCGACGGAGATCTTGTGCACCCGGCCGCCGAATTGCCGTTTCATCGTTTCGGAAAAGAGCCGGTACCGTTTTTCGCGCATGGCGCCTTTATGCCATCTTCGCCGGCAACGGGCAAGTCCGGCGGCCGGCGTAGACGGATTCCGGCGGCATTGCGGGGCCGGTGGCGGCTGGTATACTTGTTCGGCGCCGGCCCCGGCGGCGACAAACGGCTGTCATGGCCCACCAACCGGCCACCGCCATTCAGATCCGGCAAATCCTGTCCCTGTAGGGGTCTCTCCCATCACTTGCTTCATTGGCACGGAGGAAAATACGATGAAAGCCGTCATCATGGCCGGTGGTTTCGGCACCCGCATCCAGCCCCTGACCATCAATCTGCCCAAGCCGATGATTCCCCTGGCCAACCGGCCGATCATGCTGCACATCGTCGACCTGCTGAAGCGACACGGTATCAGCGAGCTGGTCATGCTCCTCTACCACCAGCCGGAGATCATCAAGAACTTCTTTCGCGACGGCAGCGAGTTCGGTGTCCGCATCCGCTATGTCACCCCGCTGGAGGACTTCGGCACCGCCGGCGCGGTGCGGGCGGCGGCGAAGTTCCTCGATGAAACCTTTCTCATCATCAGCGGCGACCTGCTGACCGACATCGACCTCGGCCGGGTCATCGGTTTTCACCGGCAGAAGAAGGCCCAGGCGACCATCGCCCTGACCTCGGTTTCCGACCCGCTGCAGTTCGGCGTCGTCATCACCGACGGTGATGGCCGCATCACCAAATTCCTCGAAAAACCGGGCTGGGGCGAGGTCTTTTCCGACACCATCAATACCGGCATCTACGTGCTCGAACCCGAGGTGCTCGAGCGGATTCCCGAGCAGAGCAACCGCGACTGGTCAAAGGACATCTTCCCTTCCATGCTGGCGGACGAGGCCCCACTGTTCGGCTGCCGGCTCGAGGGCTACTGGGCCGACATCGGCAACACCGACGCCTATCTCGAAGCCTGCCGGGACATCGCCAGCGGCCGGGTCGGAGTCACCATCGAAGAACCGTTGCTTGAACCCGGCACCCGCATCCACTGCGGCGACGAAGCCAGCATCGAGCGCGGCGACACCGTCCTCGAAGGAATGGTGGTCATCGGCGAGAACACCCAGATCAACGGCCGGGCCGTCATCCGCAACAGCATCATCGGCCGCAACTGCACTCTCGAAGAGGGCGTCGAGCTGAACGGTGCCGTGCTCTGGGACAACGTCTATGTCAAAAGCGGCACCTGCATCAGCGAGGCGGTGCTGGGGCACAATGCCCGCACCGGCCGCCGGGTCACCATCGAACCGGGAGTCGTCGTCGGCGACGAGACCACCATCGGCGACGGTGCCCTGCTGAAACGCAACGTCAAGATCTGGCCGCGCAAGGTGGTGGAGGCCGACGCAACGGTCACCACCAATCTCATCTGGGGCGAACGCTGGCGCAAGTCCCTGTTCGAGGGGCCGCTGGTGCGCGGCCTGACCAACGTCGAACTGACCCCGGAATTCACCGCCCGGCTGGGGGCGGCCTACGGCTCCACCCTGCCGCGCGGCAGCACCATTCTCGCCGGCCGCGACGCCATCCGCTCCTCGCGGATGCTCAAGCGGTCCTTCGTCGGCGGTCTGCTGTCGGCCGGCATCAACGTGCGCGACGTCACCATGTGCCCCCTGCCGGTGCTGTCCTTCAAACTGGCCACCTTCGGCGAAGTCGGCGGCGTCCACTTCCGGCAGTCGCCGACCGATCCGGCGGCCACCGAAATCGTCTTCTTCGACGCCGACGGACTCGAATTCTCCTCCGCCATGGGCAAGAGCGTCGAGCGCATCTACTTCAAGGAAAACTTCCGCCGCGCCCACCACAGCGAACCGGGTGGCATCTTCGACATGCCGGGAGCCTACGAGGCCTACCGCGAACATTTCCTGCAGGCGGTCGACCGCAAGCTCCTCAGCCGCCGCCGGCCGAAGATCGTCATCGATCTCAACCACTCGCCGGCGGCCGACCTGCTGCCGGGGCTGCTCAACGAGCTGGGGTGCGAGGTGGTCGAAATCAACTCCCACGTCGAGGAGAGCAAGGCTGGAACCACCCCCGAACAGCAGGCCCTCTTTCTCGAACAGCTTTCGCGCATCGTCGTCATCCTCGAAGCCACCGCCGGTGTCTGGCTCGGCCCCTCGGGGGAAAAACTGACCATCGTCGACGACCGGGGCGAGGTGCTCAGCGACCTGGAAAGCCTGGTCGCCCTGGCCGCCCTGAGCTGCGCCGACAACGAGAGCGGCCGGCTGGTGGTTCCGGTCTCGGCGCCCAGCATCATCGACGAACTGGCGGCCCGGGCCGGACTTGTCGTCGAGCGCAACCGGGTCGACGGCCGCGCCCTGGTGGAAGCCGCCTCCGCGGAAGGGACCGTCATGGCCGGCACCCTCGACGGGCGATTCGCCTTTCCCGCCCTGCATTCCAACTTCGACGGCCTGTTCACCGTCGCCCGGATGCTGGAGATGCTCTGCCGCACCGGCAGCAGCCTGCACGATTTGAAACAGCTTGCCGGACACCGCTGCTACCTGCACCGTGAGCTGCCCTGCAGCGCCGAATACAAGGGCGGCATCATGCGATGGATGAGCGAGGCCGCCGCCTGCATGGAGGCAAGTTTCATCGACGGGGTCCGCATCACCCACGACGATGCCTGGGTGCTGGTCCTGCCCGACCAGTTCCGGCCGGTGGTCCATCTCATCACCGAAGCGGAGGACACCGCCACCGCCGGTGAACTGCTCGAGCGCTACCGGGAGAAGATTCTCACCTGGAAGACGGCACTGGAACAGGAACGCGAGCTGCGTCCCTGAACGGAGTCCGCAGCATGAAGCGACTGAATGTCTGCATTCTCTGGCACATGCACCAGCCCGACTACCGCGATCCGGTCAGCGGCCGGACCCTGCTGCCCTGGGCCTGGCTGCATGCGGTCAAGGACTACGGCGAAATGCTGCGCACGGCGGCGGAAGTCGAAGCAATCCACCTCACGTTCAATCTGGTGCCGGTGCTGGTGGAACAGCTGGCACGCTACACCGCCGGCGAAGTGCAGGACCAGTGGCTCGAACTGGCCCGCCGCGACCCGCGTGATCTCGACGACCAGCAACGCCGGCTGCTTGTCGAACGGTTCTTCTCGGTGCACGCCGAGCGCCACATCCTGCCCAACCGGCGCTATCGCGAACTGGCCCGCAAAAGGGAGACCGGCGGTGCCGAAGAATTCCGGGAGCAGGATCTGCGGGACCTGCAGGTCTGGTTTCTGCTGAGCTGGACCGGGCACCACCTGCGACAGGAGCCCCTGCTCGGAGAACTGCTGGCCAAACAGGAGGGATTCAGCGAAGCGGAAAAAACCGAACTGCTCGCCCGTCTCGACGCCGAGGTCGCCGCCGTCCTTCCCCGCTACCGGCAACTGGAGGAGGCAGGGCAGATCGAGATCTCCTTCACCCCCTATGCCCATCCGATCCTGCCGCTGCTCTGCGATACCGGCATCGCCGCCGAGGCCTCTCCCGGCACCGCCCTGCCAGCCACCGCGTTTCGCCATCCCGAAGACGCCCGGCTGCAGATCCGCCGCGGCCGCGAACTGATCGAGCGTCATCTCGGCGGCCGGCCGCGCGGCATGTGGCCGGCCGAGGGAGCGGTCAGTGAAGAGGCCCTGCAGCTGCTGATCGACGAGGGGGTTCTCTGGGCCGCCAGCGACGAAGGGATTCTGCAGCGCAGTCTGCCCGGCGGGCTGCCCCGGCGCAAGGACCTCTACCGCCCCTACAGCTACCGGGGACTGCCCCTGATCTTCCGCGACATCGAACTGTCCGACCGCATCGGCTTCGTCTACGCCCACTGGAAACCGAAACGGGCCGCCGAGGATCTGCTCGGCCATCTCGAGCGGGCGGCGGAACAGGCCCCGGGCGGTCTGCTGGCCCTGATTCTCGACGGTGAAAACTGCTGGGAGAGCTACGAAGAGAACGGCTATCCCTTCCTGCACGCCCTCTACCGTGGCATCGCCACCTCGTCCCGGCTGCGGCTGACCACCGTCAGCGAAGCCCTGCAGCACTGCCGGACAAAAAGCCTGAAACGGCTGGCTCCCGGTTCCTGGATCAACAGCGACTTTCATATCTGGATCGGCCACCCTGAGGAGAACCGGGCCTGGGAACTGCTGGCGCGGGCCCGCAGCGAGACCTTCGGTGGCCTCCCCCCACAGAACGACGACCGCCGCAGCGGACATCTGCTGCGGGCCGAGGGAAGCGACTGGTTCTGGTGGTACGGCGATGACCACGCCAGCGCCCAGGCCGACACCTTCGACCTGCTCTTCCGCCGGCATCTCGAGGCCCTCTACCTGGCGGCGGGGCGGACAACACCACCCGAGCTGAAACAACCGATCAAACCGCCGGCCGGCAAGCGACGCCGGCTGCGCGAGCCAACGGCCCTGTTCACTCCCACGATCAACGGTCAGGCCGGCGACTACTTCGAATGGCTCGCCGCCGGCCGGGCCGACCTGACCGGCGGCGGCGCCATGCACCGGCACGACCAACTGTTCACCAGTCTGCTGTTCGGCTACGATCTGAAGCACCTCTTTTTGCGCCTCGATCCGCATGCTCACCAGGAGGAGCTGCTCGAGGAGGGGCACCATCTCGACATTCACCTGACCGCCGCCGAGGCCTGGCTGGCCCGCTTCCGGCCGGAGGGTGGAGAGGTCTGTCTCTACCGGGCCGGTGACGACCGGATCGCCGGCCGCGGCCGGGGAGCGGTGGAACAGGTGCTCGAACTGGCCATTCCGCTGGCGCCGCTGGAACTGAAGGCCGGGGACGTGCTGCTGCTCAGTCTCCACCTCTGCGAACAGGATCGTGAGCTGGCCCGCTGGCCGGTCGAGGCACCGCTGGAAATTCCCTACCGGGGCACCCTGCTCGAAGCCGACGAATGGTATGTCTGACCATCGAAAGGACCGGCTGCATGTCTGAAATCCGCTGGGATCCCCTCAAAGGCCTCTGGGTGATCATCGACCGCGAACGGGGCCGCCGCCTGCCGGCATTTCTGCTCGACAAGCCGGCCCTGCAGCTCGAACACTGCCCGTTCTGCTACGGCAACGAAGGCCGCACCCCGCCGGAGATCGAAGCGATCCGTCCCGAGCACCAGAGCCCCAATACGACCGGCTGGCAGGTGCGGGTGATTCCCAACCGGCACCCGGTGCTCGCCATCGAGGGCGATCTCGATCCCCGCGGCCACGGTCTGTACGACCGGCTGAACGGCATCGGAGCCCACGAGATCGTCATCGAAAACCCGGACCACGACCGCGACCTGGCCGATTTCGCCCCCCAGGAGCTGGTCGCCGTTCTACGCACCTGGCAGCGTCGCCTGGCCGATCTGCGCCGCGACCTGCGCTTTCGCGCCATCTGTCTCTTCCGCAACCAGGGCCCGCTGGCGGGGGCGGACATTGCGCATCCGCATTCGCAAATCATCGCCCTGCCCCTGATCCCGCCGCCGATGGCGGCGGAACTGCACAACTGCCGTGAGTACTTCGGCCGCAAGGAACGCTGTCTGCAATGCGACCTGCTGCGGCAGGAACTGCATGCCGAAACCGGCATCGTGCATGACGACGGCCGCTTCGTCGCCCTGGCCCCTTACGCCTCCGGCCGCCCCTTCGAGCTGCGCCTCGTTCCCCGACGTCACGAGCACGACTTCGCGCGGGTCGGCGAAGACGAACTGCTGGCCCTGGCCGAGATGCTGCGCCACGTCCTGGCACGTCTGCGCCGGGCCCTGCGGGCACCATCCTACCGGCTCTATCTGCGTACGGCCCCGCCGCAGCACGAACGCTGCGGCCGTCCGGACTACTGGAGTTCGCTGGTCTGGGACTATCACTGGTACGTGGAGATCCATCCCTGCCTGGCGCGGGGAACCGGCATCGAGCAGGCCACGGGCGTGCCGGTCAATCCGGTGGCACCGGAAGATGCGGCCGCCTTCCTGCGCGGCGAAAATCCCCACCCGCCGACCCTGAACCGGCCCATGCCATGAACCGAACCGCCGACAGCACGCTCCGCCCCCCCTTTCCCATCTCGGACAAGGCCCGACATCGCCTGCGCCTGGATGAACGACTGGCGGACTGCCCCCGGGAGCAGGAGCGGCAGCGGCTTCTGCGCATCGCCGGTGCCCTGCGCGAATGCGAGGGCCCCGAGGTGGCCAGCGGGACCGAGTTGCTGCTGCTCGCCACCCTCTGCCGCGCCCAGCGCCACATCTGCCGGCAACGGCTGCACCCGCGGCGCCTGCCCAGGGACGATGCCCTGGGACAGGCTCTCAGTGAATTTCGCCGTCTCTTCCCGCCGCTGACAGACGCCGGTGAAACACCGGAACCGGACAACGACCTGCTGGCGGAACTTTTCATTCTCGCCGCCCAGAACGACAATCCGGCCGCCGCCGGCGCCCGCCCCCTGTTCGACGACAGCGATCTGGAAGCGGTCTGCCATTACCGCCGCCTGCTGCGGCTCTTCCCGGAGGAAGCTGGAACGGGGCCGTCATCCCGGCTCTACGATCTGATCTGCGAACCGCTCCGCCACCGCCCGACCAGCCTCACCGACCAGCTGCAATGGATCCGCCGCCACTGGCATCCCCTGTTGCCGACAGAGCTGCTGGCGGAACTGGCGGCCGCCTGCGAAGCGGCCCGTTCCGAGGACCGCCGGCAGGCCGGCGGCACCGGACCGTCGCAGGCCCCCGGCCTGGGCGGAGGCAACGGCGGAGATTTCACTCCCGACGCCGCCTGGATGGCCGAGGTGGTTCTGATCGCCAAGTCGATCCGGGTCTGGATGGCCCAGCTCGGCCACCGCTACCGGACCGAAGTCGCCACCCTCGACGATATTCCCGACGCCGAACTGGAACAGCTCGCCGCCTGCGGCTTCAACGCCCTGTGGCTGATCGGCCTGTGGGAGCGCTCGCCGGCTTCAGCCAAGATCAAAAGGCTGCGCGGCAACCGCGATGCCGCCGCCAGCGCCTACGCCCTGTTCGACTACCGCATCGCCGCCGAACTCGGTGGCGACGCGGCCTTCGAACGGTTCCGGCAGCGCTGCCGCCGGTACGGCATCCGTCTGTGCGGCGACGTGGTCCCCAACCATTTCGGTCTCGATTCCCGCTGGCTGCGTGATCATCCCGAACGCTTCGTCCAGACCGAACATCCGCCCTTCCCGGGCTACAGCTTCACCGGCCCCGACCTGTCCGGACATCCGGACATCGAACTGGTCATCGAGGACGGCTACTGGGACCACAGCGACGCCGCCGTCGTCTTCCGCCACCGCGACCGCCGCAGCGGACGCGTCCGCTACATCTACCACGGCAACGACGGCACCCACCTGCCCTGGAACGACACCGCCCAGCTCGACTATCTGCAACCCGAGGTGCGCAAAGCGATGCTCGAACTGATCCTGCAGGTGGCCGGGCGTTTCGACCTGATCCGCTTCGATGCCGCCATGACCCTGGCGAAGCGACATTTCCGGCGCCTCTGGTATCCCCAGCCCGGCGGTGGCGCCGGCGTTCCGTCACGCGCCCTGTTCGCCATGACGGACGAAGCGTTCGAGCGTGCTTTTCCGCAGGAATTCTGGCGGGACGTGGTCGACCGCCTCGCTGCCGAGGCACCGGACACCCTGCTGCTGGCCGAGGCGTTCTGGATGCTCGAAGGCTACTTCGTGCGCGAACTCGGCATGCACCGGGTCTACAACAGCGCCTTCATGAACATGCTCAAGCAGGAGGAAAACGCCCGCTACCGCCGGGTCGTCCGCGACACGATCGCCTGTGACCGGCGCATCCTGCAGCGCTTCGTCAACTTCATGAACAATCCCGACGAGGCCACCGCCGTCGAGCAGTTCGGCAAGGGCGACAAATACTTCGCCGTCGCCGTCCTGCTGGCCACCCTGCCGGGACTGCCGCTGTTCGGCCACGGCCAGGTCGAGGGCCTGCGGGAGAAATACGGCATGGAATTCGTCCGTCCCCTGCTTGACGAGGAACGGGACGAAGGCTTCTTCCGCCACCACCAGAGCCAGATCTTCCCCCTGCTGCGCCGCCGGCGCCTGTTCAGCGGCGCCGACAACTTTCATCTCTACGATTTCATCACCGACACCGGCTGCAACGAAAACGTCTTCGCCTTCAGCAACGGCTACGGTGTCGACAGGGTGCTGGTGGTGGTCAACAACAGTCCGCAAACGACAACCGGCCGCATTCACCTCGCCGTCCCCGAAGATACCGCCGACAGGGTCACGGACCAGCCCCCCCTGAGCCTGGCCGACGCCCTGGTGCCGGCCGGTACGGAGGCGCCGTTTCTCGCCGGCCGGGAGCTTCGCGAAGATACGACGGTTCTGCTTCACCTGCCGACCCTGCGCCGTGAGGGACTGAAGCTGGAACTCGGCCCCTACCAGTATCGGGTCCTGCTCCACCTCGGGCCGCATCCCGACAGCGATGGCAGCCTGCAGCGGCTGTGGCACGAACGAACCCGCACCGGCAGCGCCTGGCTGACCCTCGACGATGCCGCTTTTTCCGGCACAGCGGGAGCCGATTGCGCCAGGCTCTCTTCCCGTCCATTATCGCCATGAAGATTCTCTTTGCCGCATCCGAAGTCTCTCCCTTTGCCAAAACCGGCGGCCTGGCCGATGTCACCGGCTCGCTGCCCCGCGCCCTGGCCCGCATGGGCCACCAGGTCGCCGTCATCCTGCCGCTGCACCGGATGGTGCGGCAGCGGGGATTCCCGCCGACCGACACCGGCCTGCGACTGACCGTGCCGCTGGGAGGAGAACGGCTTGCCTGCCGCATCCGCCAGCTCGACCACGAAGGCGTGCGGATCTGGTTCATCGAGCAGCCACAACTGTTCGAGCGCAGCGGGCTGTACGGCGAGGGAGGTGTCGACTATCCGGACAACGACAGGCGCTACGGCTTCTTCTGCCGGGCGGCACTCGCCGCCCTGCCCCGCCTCGGGTTCCGGCCGGAGCTGATCCACGTTCACGACTGGCAGACCGGACTGATCCCCCTGCTGCTGGCCACCGAGCTGCGCGGCGACCCCTTCTTCCGGTCGATCGCCAGCATGCTGACCATCCACAACCTCGCCTACCAGGGACTGTTCGGGGCGGAAAGCCTGTCCCGGCTCGGGCTGCCGGAATCCCTGTTCCATCCCGAAGGGATCGAATTCTACGGCAAGCTCTCCTTCCTCAAGGCCGGCATCTTCTTCGCCGACCGGATCACGACCGTCTCACCGACCTACTGCCGCGAGATTCTGACGCCCGAAGCCGGCTGCGGCTTCGACGGCATCCTGCGCAGCCGGCAGGATCGCCTCTGTGGCATTCTCAACGGTATCGATCCCGACGACTGGGACCCGGCCGCCGATCCGGCCCTGCCGTACCCCTTCCAGGCCGGCGAATACACCGGCAAGGCCCGGTGCAAGCAGCAACTGCAACACGAACTGGGCCTGCCGGAACAGGCCGCAATCCCGCTGCTGGCAATGGTCAGCCGCATCGACCGGCAAAAGGGGATCGACCTGCTGCTCGACGCCTGGCCACGGCTCGCCCGCCGGCCGCTGCAGCTGGTGCTGCTCGGCAGTGGTGACAGGAGTCTGAGCACACGCCTGCGGACACTGGCGGCAGCCCATCCCGAACGGGTGGCGATCCGCCTCGGCTTCGACGATTCTCTCGCCCGACGAATCTACGCCGGGGCCGATCTCTTTCTGATGCCCAGCCGTTTCGAGCCCTGCGGCCTCGGCCAGCTGATCGCCCTGCGCTACGGTGCCGTGCCCCTGGTGCGGTCGACCGGCGGCCTGGCCGATACCATCTTCGATATTGACAGCCGGCCGGAAAAGGGTAATGGTTTCTGCTTCGCGGAGGCCAGCCCGGACGCCCTGCTGCAGACCGTCGACCGCGCCCTGAACCGCTTCGCCAAACCGACGGCCTGGCAGCGGCTGATGGCCACCGGCATGCGTCATGACTACAGCTGGCGACGCTCCGCCCACCGTTACCTCGAACTCTATCGGCAAACCCTCGAGGAGCACCATGAACGAACAGGAAAGGACTGAACGACAGCCGGCCGCCCCCCCGACCGTAACCGGAACATCGGCCGCCTCCGAACGCTATCCGGAGCTGGCCGAACTGCAGCGGGACATCGAACGCTGCCTGAAGGACAACCAGAAATTTCTCGACCATTTTCTCGACGACGATTTCCTCGACGAACCCGAGGACGATTCCGACGATTTCGACGGCACGATGGAGCCGGAACTCTGACCTGATACCGGTCACCTGTCGTCAGCGAACGACGCTCCGTCAAATCACCGGCCCATTGCCCCTTTGCGGCCGTTCTTTCCCCACTCCAGCCTGTCTCCGCTTTTCATGAAAGCCCCGCCCACCGACCGCCACGGCCGGTTTATCCCTTTATTTCAATAGCATTGGCCTCAATTAACGAAAATATGCACACTGTGGCATGATTCATGAATGGCCATATTCAAAAATATAACTACTCTACTATTTGATCTTTTTTCTATTTAAATTTTTACCTTTATTGGCCGATAAAAGCGGTGTCCGGCACCCAAACCACATGGAGGTCAAACGATGAAAAAAAGCAGGCAAGTCACAGCCATCGTCGCCATCGCCCTGTTCGCGGCGACATCCGTCATGGCCGCTCAGGGCGGCAACCCGAAAAAGGGCAAGTACCTGTTCAAGAAACACTGCAAGCAGTGCCACGTCGCCGGAGCCGAGGGCGGCGAACTGACCCCGCTGTCGAAGACCATGAGCCAATGGGACCGCTTCTTCAAGCGCAACAGACACAAGGCCAAGCCGGAAGTCTGGGGCAAGTTCAAACAGAAGGATCTGCGGGACATCAACCAGTTTCTCTATGACCATGCCGCCGATTCCGACCAGCCGGAAACCTGCGGCTGAGATTTGATTCCCTTCCAGGAGGTGTGTGATGCGAACCCTTTTCGTCCTGTTGACCATCCTGGCCGTCGCCCTGCCGGGAACCGTCTTCGCCACGTCGGTCGACGAGCTGCAGAAGAAGATCGACCAGCTCTATGAGGAGATCGACTACCTGCAGGAGCAGATCGACAAGAACACCATGCACGCCGCCACCGACCGGATCAGCTTCTACGGCGACCTGCGGGTGAAGGCCGACACCCTGCACTACCGGGATCTCACCAACGTCCAGCCGGCCTTCGTGCCAGACCCAACTGACCCAAAGCAGTTGCTTATCTCTAACCTCAACGCCGACGGCACCTACAAGCGCAAGACCGGTGATTTCGACAACGACCTGCTCTACACCACCCGGCTGCGACTCGGCATGAAGGCCAAGGTCTACAAGAACGTCAGGTTCCACGGCCGGCTGCTGATGTACAAAAACTGGGGGGATTCGACCAACGTCAAGGTGTTCGACTCGTGGAACGCCTTCACCATGGACGGCACCAACAGCGGCAACACCACCGGTGACTACCTGCAGGTGGAGCGGGCCTACTTCAGCTGGAGCGACATCGGCGGCAGCAACTTCTATCTCTCCATCGGCCGCCGCCCCTCGACCTACGGCCCGCCGACCCACCTGCGGGAGAACGAGCTGCGCGGCGGCACCCCTTCCGGCCACCTGGTCAACTTCAACTTCGACGGCATCACCATCGGCTACAAGCTGGGCCGGGTGACCGGCGTCGAGGGGCAGGTGGTCCGTTTCTGCTACGGCCAGGGCTACGAGTCGGAGTACGGCAACGGCGAGCTGTTCAACGAGATCGACCAGGAGGACACTCAGCTGGGCGGCTTCAACATCGATCTGCTCAACGACGGCACCAACTTCCTGCAGCTGACCCTGTTCGGCGCCAAGGATGTCACCGACGGCTTCAAGGGCGTGCTGGCGGTACCCGGCAGCTTCCTGCCGGCCAGCTTCCAGTCCGCCATTTTCCCCGGTTTCAACCTGTTGACCCGGGTGCAGGCGACCCACAACATCGGTGACATGCTGCTCGGCGGTGTCGGCTACCTGCGCGAGGAGGACAGCGGCCTGAAATGGTTCGTCAGCCTGGGCTGGACCCGCACCGATCCCAACGGCGAGGCCGGCCTGTTCGGCGGCCTGAACAAGGACGCCGAGCTGATCCCGGTCGATGCCAACGGCAACCCGGCGACCATCGGCGTCGATGCCGTCGCCTTCGCCCCGACCGGCCGGACCACCGACGACAGCGCCGAGAACGGCTACTCGGTCTATCTCGGTGTTCAGGTCCCGGCACCGATGGGCAAACTCGGCGTCGAGTACAACTACGGCTCCAAGTACTGGCTGCCCTTCACCCAGGCCCAGGATGACGTGGTCGGCAGCAAGCTGGCCACCCGTGGCCACGTCGGCGAGGTCTACTACATCGTCGACGTCAATCCGAACATGTTCATCAAGGTGGCCGGTCTCTACTACGACTACGAGTACACCGGCAGCGGCGCCCCGGTGGGCGAGCCGAAGAAAGTCGAGGACGTCCAGGCCGGCAAGGTCTACTCGATGCTGCCGGCGATCGACGAGGTCTGGGACCTCAACGCCTCGATCACCGTCCGGTTCTGACAGGCGGCCGGGGAAAAGGGGGAAGGTCCGTCCCCCTTTTTCCCGGCTTCAGGCATGCAAACATCCATATTCTTGAAACCAAACTCCAGGAGACAGACCATGCTGCGAAGATTCTTTCCCGTACTGCTCACCCTGACCCTGCTTCTGCCGGCCGTCGGCATGCAGGCGCTGGCCGATGACGACGCCCCGTCGCACGCCGCCTACATCAAGGGGCCGATCAACAGCGGGCCGGAAGCGACCAAACAGTGCCTCAAGTGCCACAAGAAAGAGGCCGAACACCTGATGAAGACGCCGCACTGGACCTGGCAGCGCGAGCAGGTCGTCAACGGCAAGAAGGTCAAGCTGGGCAAGATCAACGCCATCAACAACTTCTGCACCTCGACGCCGACCAACCGGGTGCACTGCAGCGAGTGCCACATCGGCTACGGCTGGCGGGACGAGAATTTCGACTTCTCCGACCCGAGCCGCATCGACTGCCTGGTCTGCCATGACACCACCGGCCGCTATCACAAGGACGGCGACAACGCCGGCGAGGTGCGCAAGGGCGTCGACATTCTCGAAATCGCCCGCAATGTCGGCAAGCCGAGCCGCTACAACTGCGGCGCCTGCCACTTCTTCGGCGGCGGCGGCGACGCCGTCAAGCACGGCGACCTCGATTCGTCGATGGAATTCCCCGACCGCGAACTCGACGTGCACATGTCGCCGGACGGCCTCGACTTCGCCTGCCAGACCTGCCATGTCACCGAGAACCACCAGATTCCCGGCGCCAACATGGCCACCTCGCCCGACGGCAAGAACGGCTTCGAGTGCACCCGCTGCCACGACAGCGCCCCGCACGAGGAATCGCGCCTGAACCGTCACACGGCCAGCGTCGCCTGCCAGACCTGCCACATCCCGGCCTTCGCCCGCGAGATGGCGACGCAGATGGACTGGGACTGGTCGACGGCCGGCAGGGACATCATCTCGGCCGAAGCCGGCGTCAAGTACCGCAAGACCATGGGCACCCTGACCTACAAGAAGAACGTCATCCCGACCTACGCCTGGTTCAACGGCAAGAGCGGTGTCTACCTGCGGGGCTCGAAGATCGATCCCGACAAGCCGACGAAACTGACCTGGCCACTGGGTGACATCAACGACAAGAGCGCCAAGATCTATCCGTTCAAGGTGCACACCGGCAAGCAGATCTACGACACCGAGAACAAGATCTTCATCACCGCCCACGTCTACGGCGAGGACGGCTTCTGGTCGACCTTCGACTGGGACAAGTCCGCCCGCATCGGCATGGCGTCGACCGGCCTGCCCTACAGCGGCAAGTACGGCTTCGCCCCGACGGAGATGTACTGGCGGATCGACCACCAGGTGGCGCCCAAGGAAGAGGCCCTGCAGTGCCTCGACTGCCACGGCGACAACGGACGCCTCGACTGGAAGGCCCTCGGCTACCAGGGCGATCCGATGGACAATCCCGGCTACGCCCGCAACCGCTGAGCCCGCAACGGCCGGGTTCCGCACCCGCGGGGTCCGGCCGCCATCACGCCAGTCCGCAACCGAGCCACCCTGAAACCGAAAACGTGACAGGGGAAGTTGTTGTCTTTTGCCGGCGCACGATGTATAACCATGGCATTCCATCGCAGGAGGAAGCACATGTTCGGACTCGGCACCCAGGAACTGATCATCATTCTCATCATCGTCCTGGTCATCTTCGGCGCCGGCAAGCTGCCGCAGGTGGGCGGTGCTCTCGGCAAGGGCATCCGCAACTTCAAGAAGGGGATGAACGACGACAGTGACGATCAGGACGCCCAGGAGCTCAAGCGCCTGGACGACAAGGATTCAGCAGACAAGGACGAGAACGGCAAACCGGGTCCGAACTGACGGCGTTCGCCATACAGTAAAAACAGAGAAGCCCGCACCGGATGGTGCGGGCTTCTCTGTTTTCTCCCTCCGGCTCAGCGCCGGATCGGTTCGATGCGGATCTCCACCCGCCGGTTGAGCTGGCGGCCGCTTTCGGTGGCGTTGCTGGCAATCGGCCGGCTCTCGCCGTAACCGACCGTACGGATCCGCTGCGGATCGACGCCATTGCCGACCAGGGCGTTCTTCACCACCTCGGCCCGCCGCTCGGACAGCCGCTGGTTGTATGCCTCGCTGCCGGTGCTGTCGGTATGGCCGGCGACCAGCAGGGTGGTCTGCGGATACTGGTTGAGCACCCGGGCCACCCGGAACAGCTCGTCATGCGCCCCCGGCTTGAGCAGAGCCGAATCGACGTCGAACAGCACATCCGACTTGAAGGTCAGGGCCAGGGTGTCGGCGTCACGCTGGATGCTGGCGCCCTCGACGGCCGCCAGTTCCCGGCGGAAGGCCTCTTCCTGGGCATCCATGTAGCTGCCGATCTGGTGGCCGGCCAGTCCGCCCACCAAAGCACCGATCCCGGCGCCGATCAGGGTGGCCTTGGTATCGCCGCCGATCGCCTGTCCCAGACCGGCGCCGGCGGCGGCGCCGATCCCGGTTCCCCAGACGGCGCCCTTGCCCGCCTTGGTCTGGGGCTGGGCGCAACCCGCCAGAAGCATGCCGACCACCGCGAGTGACAACAGGAATGTACGCATCGTTGCAGTCCTCCGAATCCCGTTTTTTCCGTCCGCCGGGCACCGGCGGACGGTTGTCTCATCTTAGCACAGACACCCCGGCGGCGGGGGGGCCGTTTCACCCCGGCGCTCCCCTTGTCCCTGCCCTGCGATCATGGTATTTTACAGCACTTTCGCAGCACCGGGACAAACCCGCATTATTCCCGAAGGAGCACCCCATGAAAATCACCCGTGACCAGGTCGCCCGGGTCGCCCGGCTGGCCCGGCTGCAGCTGGACGGCGAGGAGCTGGACCGCCTGACCGTGGACATGGAAGCCATCCTGGCCTATGTCGACAAGCTGAACGAGCTCGACACCGAGGGCATCGAACCGACGGCCCATGCCGTCCCCGTCGACAACGCCTTCCGCCCGGACAGGGTCCGGCCGTCGATCGGCGTAAAGCGGGCCCTGGCCAACGCCCCCGCGGTCGAGGACGACTGCTTCGTCGTCCCCCGGGTCATCGAATAGCGGCAGCACGTCCTCCCGACACGGACGGAGACATCACCGAGAAGGTTGACATCCCATGGATCTGATCGATCTCAATCTGCAGCAGCTGCGCCAGGCCCTCGACCGCCGCGAGGTCAGTGCCCGTGAAGCGACAGAGGCCTATCTGCAGCGTATCGAAGCCACCAATGAACGGCTCAACAGCTACCTCAGCGTCTGCCCCGAGCTGGCCCTCGCCCAGGCCGAGGACGCCGACCGGCGGCTGGCCGCCGGCGAAGGCGGCCCCCTGACCGGCATCCCGCTGGCGGTCAAGGACATCTTCAACCTGGAGCAGACCCGCACCACCGCCGGCTCGCGCCTGCTCGACAACTATGTCGCGCCCTACGACGCCACCGCCGTCGCCCGGCTGAAACAGGAAGGCGCCGTCCTGCTCGGCAAGCTCAACATGGACGAGTTCGCCATGGGCTCCTCCAACGAGAACTCGGCCTTCGGTCCCTGCCGCAACCCCTGGAATCCGGAGCGGGTTCCGGGCGGCTCCTCCGGCGGCAGCGCCGCCGCCGTCGCCGCCCGGCAGGCGGTCGCCACCCTCGGCACCGACACCGGCGGCTCCATCCGCCAGCCGGCCAGCCACTGCGGGGTGGTCGGGCTGAAGCCGACCTACGGCCGGGTCTCCCGTTACGGGGTGATCGCCTACGCCTCGTCCCTCGACCAGGTCGGACCCGTCACCCGTACCGTCGAGGACTGCGCCCTGCTGCTGCAGGCCATCGCCGGCCACGATCCGGCCGACTCCACGTCGATCGACCGGCCGGTGCCCGACTATGCCGCCGCCCTGAAGCAACCGGTCAAGGGGCTGAAGATCGGCCTGCCGCGGGAATACTTCATCGAGGGGCTGGACGCCGACGTGCAACAGGCGGTCGAAAACGCCATCGCGGTCTACCGCGAACTGGGCGCCGAATTCGTCGACATCAGCCTGCCGCACACCGACTATGCCGTCGCCTGCTACTACCTGATCGCCACCGCCGAGGCCTCCAGCAACCTGGCCCGCTACGACGGCGTGCGTTTCGGCCGGCGGGTCGATCCGGGCGGCGGCCTGATCGACATGTACTGCGCCACCCGCACCCAGGGCTTCGGCACCGAGGTCAAGCGCCGCATCATGCTCGGCACCTACGCCCTGTCCAGCGGCTATTACGACGCCTACTACCTGAAGGCGCAGAAGGTCCGCACCCTGATTCGCGACGACTTCGTCCGCGCCTTCGGGCAGGTCGACCTGATCCTGACCCCGGTGGCGCCGACCCCGGCCTTCGGACTGGGTGAAAAGCTGAACGACCCGCTGCAGATGTACCTGTCGGACATCTTCACCATTCCGGTGAACCTGGCCGGCACCTGCGGCCTCAGTCTGCCCTGCGGCTTTTCCGCCGAGGGGCTGCCCGTCGGCCTGCAGCTGATCGGCCGGCCCTTCGACGAAGAGGGGCTGCTGCGCGCCGGACACGCCTTCCAGCAGGCGACCGACTGGCATCGGAAGACGGCGGAAATCTGAAACTGGCAAAATCAACCACGAAGGCACGAAGGTCACGAAGAATACTCCAGAATTTTTCATCTCGCGCAGAGATACAGAAACGCAGAGAAAGAAAATATTGAACAGTGCCCCAATCATCTCTGCGTCTCAAGTGAGCGCCAGCGAACGGGCGCGAGACATTTTCCCCTTCGTGTTCTTCGTGCCTTTGTGGTGAGCATTTTTCTGGAAACGAACAGCGTCGAAAGGCAACACCATGTCCTCACTCTTCGAACCGGTCATCGGCCTGGAAGTCCAT
>CAYTVY010000025.1:20694-24169 GCA_964441925.1 uncultured Geothermobacter sp. | reverse complement strand
AAAAAAAAGGACCGCCACCGGCGGACCGATGAAAGCCGGGGAAAAGGAAATGCTTCCAAGAATCGTGCTGATTTTCATCGCCGTGCCGGTACTCGAAATCTACACCCTGCTGCGGGCCGGCGAACTGGTCGGCCTCTGGCCCACTCTCGGCCTGATCCTGCTGACCGGGATAGCCGGTGCCTGGCTGGCCCGGACCCAGGGGCTGGAGCTGTTGCTGCAGATCCAGCGTGAACTGGCCGCCGGACGCATGCCGACCGAAAAACTGTTCGACGGGGCACTGATTCTCGCCGGCGGCCTGGTGCTGCTCACCCCCGGCTTCTGGACCGACCTGCTCGGTTTTCTCTGTCTGGTACCGGCAACCCGCGAACTGCTCAAGAAAGGGTTGAAAAGGTGGGCGGAAAAACGTCTGGCTTCCGGCTCGGTCCGTATCCACCGTTTCTGAATCCGGCGGGAGCCAGGGGATCGGAAAAACGGGGTGGGTTTGTCCCCACCCCGCCTGCGTTCAGCCCTTGCCGCCTCCGGAGTCACCGACCAGCTCCAGCAGTCGGGCGCTGCGCTGCAGAAAGTCCTCCATGCGTTCCCGGTCGAAGACCTGCCCGGACAGGCATACCAGGTCGTAGACATGCCTGAGAACCAGTTCGGCCGTCTCCCGCCGTCCTGCCCGCAACAGCGCAACGATCTTCCTGCCGGCCCGGCTGCCGATGTTGAGCAGAAGAGTCTTTTCCTCGTCGCCGGCCGACAGCTTGCCTCCGGCGGCAAACCGGCTCATTTCCCGGAAACGGCGCAATGACTCGTCGACCAGCAGCAGTCCGGGCAGCTGTTCATCCTTCAGGCTTTCAACCCTTATCCGGAGCTTCTCATCCCCCAGAAGTTCCGAGGCAAAAGCTTCCAGCAGTTCGCGCGGCGACTTCTCCCCCTCTTTCTCCACCAGCTCGACGGATCTGTCCTTGTCGACCAGCTCCTCGTCGACCTCGGCGTCGACCCTGATGAACTTCAGTGACGCATTCTTCATCTCGAGAAACTGGATGAAGTGGCTGTCGATCATGGCGTCGAAAATCAGCACTTCCCTGCCCTGACTGTTGAACAGCCGGATATAGGAGGCCTGCCCGACCTCGTCGGTGGCGTAGAAGACTTTGTCCCCCTGCCGGCCGCCGGCCCGTTCGTGATACTCCTTCAGGGTGGTGTGGCCACTGTCGTGCGTTGTCCGATACAGGACGATTTCCTCGACCCGGGAACGGAACTTGTCGTCCTGCATCATGCCGAACTTGACGAAGGTATGAATGACCTGCCAGATGTCGACGAAAGATCGGCGGTCTTTTTTCGCCAGATCGACCAGCCTGGACGCAACCCGGCCGGCCAGAACCTCCCGGATCTTCTTGACCTGCGGCTCGTTCTGCAGATAGCTGCGTGAGACGTTGAGCGGCAGATCGGGGGCATCGAGACAGCCCTGCAGCGGCAACAGGAATTCGGGAATCAGCTCCGGACAGTTGTCGGTGACGAAGACCTGGTTGCAGAACAGCTTGATATGACTTCGGGTGACATCGAACTCGGTACCGATCCGGGGAAAATAGATGATGCCGCGCAGATTGAAGGGAAAGTCGACATTCAGATGGATCCAGAACAGGGGCTCGTCGGCCAGCGGGTAGAGCTTGCGGTAGAACTGCCGGTATTCCTCATCGGAAATCTCCCCCGGCTGCCGGCACCAGAGAGGCGCACTGTCGTTGACCACCTCGCCCGCCAGCCGGATAGGAACCGGCAGAAAGTTGCAGTAGCGTTTCAGGATCTGCCGCAGCCGCTGCGGATCGAGGAACTCGGATGATTCGCCGGCCACATGCAGAACGACTTCGGTGCCGCGTTCGGCCTTGGCGAAAGGACGCAACTCGTACCGGGTCGAACCGTCACAAACCCAATGCGCTCCCTCGGCCCCCTCCCGGTACGACAGGGAGCGAATTTCGACCTTGTCCGCCACCATGAACGCCGAATAGAAACCGAGACCGAAATGTCCGATGAGCTGGTTCGGATCGGCGGCATCCTTGAAACGGCTGATGAATTCTTCCGCCGATGAAAAGGCGATCTGGTTGATGTAACGGCGGATCTCATCGGCCGTCATGCCGATGCCGTTGTCACGGACCGTGATCGTGCCGGCTGCCTTGTCGACCTCGATCTCGACCGCGAAATCGTCGCCGAGCGCGACCTTTTCAACCGTCGCAATCTGCTTCAGCTTGTGGATGGCATCGACTGCGTTGGCGACCAGTTCACGCAGAAAGATGTCATGTTCGCTGTAGAGCCACTTCTTGATGATGGGAAAGATGTTTTCGGTATGGATCGAGATGTTGCCCTGTTCGACCTGTTCCTGTCTTCCTGTCATGTTCGCTCCTCCTGTCTCCGGCGGGCATCATGCCCCCACCGACCGTCACGACCTCGGCCCGCCCGCCCATACCCAGGTGCGGGCCTGCGGCACGGAGCAAACTAATGACCGGGGAAGACGATGTCAAGGGACCAGCAGGTCGAAATCGAACAGCGGCTCGAGCGGCGATCTGAGCCGGACCTGGGGAACGGGCAGAAGGGAACGCAGCGGGTCTGGCTGCGACAGGGACGTCACATCACCGGCACCGGGATTGAAAGCGACCACGCCACGGGCGACAAAGACGATGCCGACCACCAGGGGCAGGGCGACATTGGCCACGAAGAAGAAGGCGAGACCGCGGCTGCGCCCCCAGAACCGGCGCAGCCGGAGCAACCGGGAGTCTTCCCGTTCGCACAGAATCCGCCACAGCACCAGGAAGGCCAGCAGGATGGCGAACAGTCCCATCAGCAGACAGCGGTTCATTCCGGCACCTCCTTCCCCGGCATGTCATGGGTGATCCGTCGTCAGTTCTCGCTCAGAAAATGCTCCTCGTACAGATCCTCCAGTTTCTGCAGGTGCCGGCTCTCGTCGTTGCCGATCCGGCGGAAAAGCTCGGCCATGGGTGCACCGGCACACCCCTGGGCCATCCGCTGGTAGAAATCGAGAGCGTTCTTCTCCAGGTGAATGGCGTAGGCCAGCGCTTCCCGCACCCCGGAGTCGGGCGCCAGATCCTTCTTGCCGAGCACATAATCGAGATTCATCGTCGGCACCGGCCGGTTCAACTGGTGTTCCCCCTCCATGCTCCCCTCGACCAGCGCCTTCTCCAGCTCGTATTTGTGTTCGAGCTCGTCGAGAGCCATCTCCTTGAGGATATCTCGGGCCGCCTTGTCACGAACGGTCAGAATGCCCCGCAGATAGTGCCGGAACCCCTCATTCTCCATTTCGATGGCCATTTCCAGCGCCGCCTCGAACGTGTGACAGACCGGTGCATTACTCATCTGTATTCTCCCTCGGTCAGTAGATGACAATATAGCCGTGCTTTTCCGCTATCCGGGAAATTTCCAGGACATCTTCGATGCGGTATTCCTCGCCGTCCAGCCGAAAGATGTAGCCACCTTCCGGCTGCTG
>CAYTVY010000025.1:11400-20594 GCA_964441925.1 uncultured Geothermobacter sp. | reverse complement strand
CGATGCGGTATTCCTCGCCGTCCAGCCGAAAGATGTAGCCACCTTCCGGCTGCTGTTCGGCCAGGGCAATCAGGGCTTCAAAGGTTGCGGTCTTGATCGTCTGCATCTCGTCTCGCTCTTTCCTGAGAATTATACCTGAATCAGTGGGTTTGTGTCGGATGAAGTGTGCAGTTGCTTGACCTGAATGCGCTTTGCAAAAATCCAAGGCGCCCCATAGGTTCGCCGGTGATTTTTGTCAAGCGCAGGCAGTTCAATGACTTGCGCTATTCGCCGGTGACAAGCTCACTGATTCAGGGACAAGCTTCATTCGCCGACAATCTTGACCAGCACCCGTTTGCGGCGCCGACCGTCGAACTCGCCGTAGAAGATCTGCTCCCAGGGGCCGAAATCGAGCCGGCCGCCGGTCACGGCAACCACCACTTCCCGCCCCATGACGGTCCGCTTCAGATGGGCGTCGCCGTTGTCCTCACCGGTCAGGTTGTGCCGGTAACGCTCCAGCGGCTCGTGCGGGGCCAGCCCCTCCAGCCAACTCTCGAAATCATGATGCAACCCCGACTCGTCATCGTTGATAAATACCGAAGCCGTGATATGCATAGCATTGACGAGACAGAGTCCTTCGCTGATGCCGCTTTCGGCCAGACAGGCCTCGATCTCGGGCGTAATGTTGACGAACCCCCGGCGGGAAGGGATATGAAACCAGAGTTCCTTGCGGTAGGACTTCATCGACACACTCCTTTCAGTCGGTTGCGGGCAACGGCTTGCATCGTTGCGGACGGCATGGTATATGATGCGGCCCTGTGCCCGAAGTACCCTCATTGAAGAATGATGAAAAAGACGTTCAGCCTGACACTCATTTTCCTGCTGGTGCTGCCGGCCCTGCTCAGCGGCGGCTGCCGCGAAACGACCGGCGACGGCCGGGTCGAACTGCTCATCCCGCCGCAGGTGATCTCCCCGAACAGCTACCGTGAGCTGGCAGCCATCTTCGCCCGGCTGGACTACGACCTCGACACCCTCGACCGGGGCGTGCCCCCATTGCTGCTGCAGCGATTTCCGCCGGACATGGGCCAGATTCCCAGGGTCGGTGAAAGGAAGCGCCTGTTCTATCTCGGTCTGCTGCCAATGGCCCTGATGCTCAACGAGGAGATCCGGCTCGAACGCAAACGGCTGCAGCGCATACTGGGACGCATCAATGCCGGCCGCCCACTCTCCGTCACCGACCGGACGTTTCTCGACAGCCTGAAGCAGGCCTATCATGTCCGGGGTGACCTCCTGGATTCGGCGGCCGTACGGCAAGAACTGCTGCGGCGCGTCGACCTGATTCCGGTCGAGCTGCTGTTGGCCCAGGCGGCCAACGAATCGGCTTACGGCACCTCGCGCTTCTGTCTCGTCGCCAACAATCTGTTCGGCGAATGGACCTTCACCCCGGGCACCGGCATCGTTCCCGAGGGTCGTCCGGCAGGCGAGACCTACGAAGTGCGGGTCTTCTCCTCGCTCTACGAATCGCTGCGTTCCTATGCCCGCAACATCAACACCCACTGGGCCTACCAGTCGCTGCGCCGTGAACGGGAACGTTTACGGCGCGAGGGGCTGCCCCTGTCCGGCGCACTGCTTGCCGGGGGCCTGCATCTCTACTCCACCCGCCGCCAGGCCTATGTCGAGGATATCCGCAACCTGATCCGGCACAACCGGCTCGAACGGCTCGCCCGCGCGGAACTGCGGCCCTCGCTGCGACGCAAGCTCTACGGACGTCAGGACGCCCTGGTCGCCGTCGCCCGTTAGCGCCTGCTTCAGGGGCCGCCTTCCGGCACCCCGGGGCGAATCCAGAGGTGACTGTACCAGTACCAGCCGCCCTCCTTTCCCGGGGCCGTCAACGTATACTTGCCCCGGCGCCCGGAAAGCGGCTTCCCCGCCCGCACCCGCAGCAATCCCCGCTCTTTGTCGACCCATTCGACCGGTGCCGCCGGTTGCCCGGCGACATAACAGGTCAGCCGCTCCAGATCGATCATGCCGGGTGCGATTTCCAGGGTCAGCAACGGCGGGTTGTCCGCCGTCAGCAGCGGTGACCGGGGCCGGGCGGCAACCACCGGCAAACGACGCATGGCGAGCTTGCCGGCGAACTGCTTTGGCGCGGCATAAGGGCCTCCCATGGGAAAGCGCGGCAGGGCGAAACGGTCGCTGGCGGTCGTCACCACCCCAGACTGCTGGGCGACTGCGGCGCGAAAACCAAGTGATTTCAACAAATTCTGCACAGCAGGATCATATTCACCGTAAGGGTAGGCGAACAGATCGGGGGCGAACCCCAGGTGTCGGAGAAACGCGGTGCGGGCCCGCTGCAGGTCCTCGCGCAGCCGTTGCAGCCGCTGTTGTTCGCTCTCCGCGCCCCACCGGTCGACCATGTGCAGGTGGGCGGCTGAATGATTGCCGATCTCGACGCCCCGCGCCGCCAGATCGCGGATCTCGTCCCAGTCCAGATAGGAAGCCCCGCCGACCGCGTCGGTGTTGATGAACAGGGTGACCGGAAACCCGTACTCCTCCAGCATCGGCAGCACCCGCAGAAAGCTGCGAAAACCGTCATCCACCGTCAACACCGCCAGCGGCCGGTCGAAGGGAAGCCGGCCCTCCAGCCGGTCGATCAGCTCGCCGAGCCGGACAACCCTGACTCCGCTCTTCTTCAGAATCTCCAGGTGTTCCCGGAAATCCCCGAGCGCGACGTTGGTGGAGGGATAGTGCTGTTCTCCGAAGCGGTGGTAGATGAAGAGATTGGCCCGACCGGCGGCGGCCGCCGGGCCGACACCAAGCCAGAGAACCAGCAGGAGAAGAAATGGTACTTTCATTCGACGTTCTTCTGCACCTGGCTGCGCAGGTACTTGCGGATGGCGTTGCGGGCACGTGGTGTGATGGCCCATTCGAGCCATTTCGGCAGCACCTGCGGCCTTTCGGCCCGTTCGATGGCGACCTGGTCTCCGTCCATCAGCCGGGCTTTGAGCAGCCGGGTCTTGCCGTTGATCCGGGCCCGCCGGGCATGCAATCCCAGCTCCTCGTGGATGTCGAAAGCAAAATCGAGCACACTGCTCCCCTCGGGCAGAATCCGTGACTCACCGCGCGGTGTATAGACGCGGATCCTGGAGGACGCCAGACGCAGGCTTTCGGTGTCGATCGCCGACTCCCCTTCCATCAGCGACTTCATCAGGCTCTTGAAATTGCCGAACTGAAAATTGAAACCCGGCGCCAGCACCCCCGCTTCGTTGAAACGGGCGAACTTGCGGGTCGTGATTTCGACCCGCAGCCGGTGTTCGCCGGCCTGCACCGTCGTCTTCAGTGCCTGGTAGCCGTGTTTGGATGTGCTGTAGAGATGATCGCGCAACTTGCCGGGGATGGGCGAAAAAAGACTGTGCAGAATCCCCAGGGCCAGATAGGCGTCCATGGTACGATCGACCTGGATTTCCAGGGTGTAGAGGGTGGCAATCCCCCGGCCGGTGTCCCGGGCGGCGGCGATCGAAAAGGGGCGCCAGCGATCACGCTGCAGGGTCGAGAGTTTGTGATGTTCGAAGGCATTGGATAACGCGGCGCGGATCTTCCGGATCGTGCCGGCGGTTTCCAGCTGGAGTTGTTCGACGATCCGTCGATAGCGGGCGGCGCGGTTGGGATAGATGGTGGTCAGCGCCAGGGCCTCGAGTTCGGTGGCCACGTAGCCCATGCCCAGGTGCCGGGCGAGAGGCACGTAGACCTTGCGCGTCTCCTCGGCGATGCGCTGCTGCTTGGCCGGCGCCAGGGCGTCGATGGTCCGCATGTTGTCGATGCGGTCCCAGAATTTGAGACAGAGCACCCGCACGTCCTCGATCGCCGCCAGCAGCTGTTTGCGGTAGGTCTCGGCCTGCAGTGCCTCCCTGCTCAGCCGGTCGTCCTCGACCTTTGTCAGGCCGTTGACCAGCAGCGCCACCTCTCCGCCGAAGTTCTCTTGGATCTGTTCGAGGGAGAGGTCGGTATCCTCGACCACATCGTGCAGTACGGCGGCGATGACGGAGGGAAAGTCCATCCAGTGCCGGGCGGCCAGATGCGCCACCCGCAGCGGATGGAAGAAGTAGGGCTCTCCCGACTTGCGGAACTGCCCGTCGTGCGATCTGCGGGAGATCTGGATCGCCTGCTGCAGATCGTCGATGGCCCGGTCCAGTTCCTCCTCGCTCAGTTCTCCCCCATGGTGGGTGACGAGCAATTCCATCATTTCATTGATCAGCCGCAATTCCCGGCGCTGATCGTACTCCATCAGATCCGCCAACGTTCTCTCCCGCCCAGACACATGGATTCCGGACGCACGTCCGGTCTGCCGATAATAAAAAAAAATCTCCCCGCGGAGAAGAGCAAAGATGACGCCGGCCCGCCGTTTGCCGGCCCGGCCGGCGCCCCGACGTCAACCGGGTGATGCTAGCCGGGCGGCCAGCCCATGTCCCGGCCGCCGAGCAGGTGGAAATGAATGTGCCAGACGACCTGGCCGCCGGCGGCGTTGCAGTTGTTGACGATGCGGAAACCGTCCTCGGCGAAACCGCGGTCATGGGCGATTTTGCCGGCGACCTGGTGAATATGGCCGATCAGTTCGTTGTCGGCGCTGGTCAGATCGAGGGTGGTGCGGATGTGTTTGCGCGGCACGATGAGATAGTGATGCGGCGCCTGGGGATTGATGTCCTCGAGCACCACCAGCCGGCTGTCCTGGTAGACGAACTTTCCCGGGATCTCACCGCCGATGATCTTACAGAAGATGCAACTGTCCGGCATGGGTCTCCTCCTGTCGTTGTGATTTCGCTGTTGCATGTCCGTTCAAGGTTATCACATGCCACCCCTCGCGTGCCGCCCGACGGCCGAGCCGTTCGTCATGGCTGAAGAGGATCACCTGATGGCTGCCGGCCAGCCGGGCCAGCAGGTGCAGTGCCTGCCTCTGCCGCTGCCGGTCGAGATTGACCAGGGCATCATCGAGCAGCAGCGGCAGTTTGCGCCCGCGGGAAAACTGCTCGACCAGCCCGAGCCGGACGGCCAGCCAGAGGGCGTCACGGGTTCCCTGGCTGAAGCGCTCGCTCGCCTGCCAGCTGCGGGCCGGACTCATGATGTCGATCGTCAGGTCGTCGTGCAGCCGGATCCTGCCATAGCGACCGTCGGTGAGCAGCCGCAGATAATCGCCGACCCGTTCGGCAAAACGGGGCAGGCAGTCGGCGCGAAACTCGTTCACCACCCGCTGCAGCTCGCCGCAGGCCAGGGTGAGAATGCGCTTTCTTCGTTCGAGCGCCGCGACCTCGAGCGCCAGCTCCTGCTCCTTTTCCTGCAGCCGGACCCCCTCGGCGGCCGGTGCCGCCAGCTCGATCCGTCGCTCGAGCAGTCGGGCCCGCCGCTCCTCGAGTTCCGCCAGCCGCCGACGCTTGTCCTCCAGTACACGTTCGGCCTGATCGAGGTCGTCGGCCTGCAGATCGACCCCCTGACGCAGCTGCCGTCCCTGCCCCAGCCGCTCCTCGACCAGAGCCAGCTCGCGCGTCAGCTCCCGGATGCGCTCCTCCAGCTGCCGCCGTCCCGGCAGCACCGCCAGCGCCGCTTCCACCTCGCGCCACGCCCCAAGCAGACTCCACCAGGCGTCCTCCCCCGCAACCAGGCGCCCGGCCAGCCGATCGGCATCGATCGGCAGCAGACCGGCGAGCCGTCGACAGACAGTCCGCAGTTCGGCCGGTTCCCCTCCCGAAGCCCGGTTCGTCCTTCGCCCGAAAGACAGGATGCCAGGCAAAAGAAGCAACCAGGCCGAGACCGCCACCAGGAAGGGGAACAGGCCCCACTCCGGTCGCAGATGCCGGACCAGCTGGGCGCCGCCGGCGGCCAGCAGGCCGGTGGCCAGCAGGCCGGCCCATCGCTGCAGCATGCGCCTTCTTGCCGCCGGTCGCCGGGCCGGCGGCGGGACGGCGGCGGCCCGTACCAGTTTCACCCCCTGCTCGAGCAGCACCGGCACCTCGTCCGGCAGCGTCGCCTCCGCCGGCAGATCCAGCTGCCGGCGGAGCACGACCTCCAGTTCCCCTTTCCGGCCAAGCAGCTCTTGCAGGGTCTGCCGCTGTTCCTGACACGCGTCCAGGGCGGCGACCAGCCGCTCCTTTTCCCGGGCAAGGTGCCAGTGGCGACTGATCCACTGCAGATAGCGCTCGCCCTTCTCCAGCTCGCCACGCTCATGCGCGATAGCCTGCACCAGATCGTCCAGCTCCGCCTCCAGCGTCCCCAGCTCCAGCCGGGCGGCTTCGGAACGGCGCAGCCGTTCCCGCAGCTGCGCCAGTTCTTTCCGGGCTTTCTCCAGCTTCCGGTCACGGCTCTTGTCTCTTCCCCAAGGATTTTCGGCCGTGATCGTGAACAGCGCCTCACGCAGCCGGGTCAGCACCCGGTCGTAATCGACGTCACCTCCTCCCGACAGCAGCTCCTTGATCCGCTCGGCCAGCGAACGTCCGAAGCCAAAAGAGAGCGCCCCCTGGCCGAAGAAAAGGGAGGCCCGGAACAGCTCGGGATCGCGGAATCCGATCAGGCGCTCGATCTCGTTCAGATAGGCCTCCCGCTCGGCGGAACGGCCCCGGAGCGGAGCCTTGCCGGCGATCCGGCCGGCCGGCTGATACAGCTGATCGGACCAGGTCAGACAAACGGCGTCGTTCAGCAAATCGCGCTCCACCCGAACCGTTCCCTCGGCCGTCTCGAACCGCAGCCCCGCCCGACAGAGATTCGGCCGGTTCCAGGGAACGAAACGCCCCTTGTCCCTGATCCCGAAAAGCACCGCCGGCACCGACTCCATCATCGACGACTTGCCGGCTTCGTTCGGCCCGAGCACCAGGTTGAGGCCGCGGCGGAATTCGAAAGTGGAACGCGCGAAGGGACCGAAGGCCTCCAGTTCGAGAGCACGCAGGATCACGACCGCCCCTCCCCTTCACCGAAGCGGGCCAGAATCTCCCGCAGGGCCTGCCCGATCTCCCTTCGCTGTTCGTCACCGTCGGCCTGGTCCATCAGCGTACGGAACCGGCGGACACACGCGCCCCGCACACTCTCCTCCCGGGCCAGCTCGGCGAGCCGGCCGTCGCTCAGCCAGCAGGTTTCGTCGACCAGGTCGAGATGAAAGAAGGCCGTCCGGCAGCGCCCGGCCAGCCAGTCGATGTCGAGGGGCCGATCGAGCACACCACGCAGCCGCAGGCGCACCAGATCGTCCCTTTCGGCCGTCGCGATCACCAGCCGGGCGACATCCTCGTCGCTGACGCCGGCGTCGAGTTCGATCGTTCTTTCAACCAGCCGCCGCGTCTGGACCGCCACCGGCCGCACCGAAGCTGCACGGGAGCCGACTTCGACCAGCAACACATAACGCGGCCCGTTCTCCCCAAACCGCTTGCCTTCCGGCGAACCGGGATAACAGCCGTACAGTCGTCCGTCCAGCGACAGTTCCTGAAAGCGGTGGTAGTGACCGAGAGCGAGATAGTCGAGATCCCAGCGCTGCAGGTCCGCCAGGCGGAAAGGCAGATCCCGTCCCCGGTAGTCCCACTCGGGACTGCCTTCGAGTGAACCGTGCAGCAGGCCGACGTGCAGTCCGTCGCCGCCGCGGCGACACATGCCGGCAAGCAGCTCCGCCGGGTTTTCCACCACCCCGGGGGCAAACCCGTAGAGATGAACGGCCCCACGACGCAGATCGAGCCTGACCGGTGTCTCGATCCGGGGATCGGTCAGCAGCACTGCCGCCGGAAAATGCTCGCGGCGGTAGACGCCACTGCCGGCGGGCTGGTGATCGTGAGTACCCGGCAACAGCACGACGCCGATGCCAGCACTGTCCAGCCGGGCAAGTTCCCCCTGGACGAATCCAACGAGGCCGCTGTCCGGATCGCAACGGTCGAACAGGTCTCCGGCGACCAGCAGCAGATCGACCTGCTCGGCGATCGCCAGGTCGACGATCCGGACGAAGGTGGTGAGAAAATCCTGAGATCGCCGCCCTTCCCTGTCGCCGAGCGACGGGAAGGTGGCGCCGAGATGCAGATCGGCGGTGTGCAGAACCCTGAGCATACGATTTATTCCCCCCGGTGGAATTCGGGGTAGTAACAGACATTGGGGGAACAGGGGGTACCAAAACGCTTCCGGTGCGCCGCCATCGCCTGCCGCCGGTAGACATCGCCGTCGCCGAGCTGTCCGGCCAGCCGCAGACAATCGTGGGCCAGGGCGAGATTGGCCAGCTTGAGACGGGTCGGAGCCCCCCGGCCGACCAGTTTCAGGCCGTGGATGCCGGCAGCCTTCAGCGCGGGGATGGCGCACAGGCCGCAGCCGTGCCGGCGGTTGCTCCGTGCCCAGCCCGCCTGACGCACGAACACCGGTCCGAGGGCTTGCCGGGCGGCCGGATCCAGCGGGGCGAATTCATAGGGAATCTCGCAGGGCCAGACCTTCTCCGGACTGCTGTGATGAAAGGTGCACAGTCCCTCGGTGTTGGGGCACTTGCCCACCAGCAGAAAGGCGTCGAAGCGCATGTCGGGAAGCCGGCGGACGATCGCCGCCATCTCCGTCAGTGACAGATGACGGGGGAGAATCGTGCGGCGGATGCCGAGACGGGCATAGAGCCGTACGGCGGCCGAATTGCCGAGATGGGCCAGGGTGCTGGCATGGAACTCCAGTCCGGGAAAGGCATCGGCAAGGACACGCAGCAGTCCGGCGTCGGCGAGAATGACACCGGCCAGACCGGCTGCGGCGGACGCCGCCACCAGTTCCACCAGCGCTGCATGCTGTCCTTCGTCATAAAAGGGGCTGTTCAGGGTCAGATAGAAAGGCCTGCCCGCCCGGTGGCACATGCGCACGGCAGCCAGAAAATCCCGCAGGTTGGAAAACTGGGCGCCGGCGAAGGTGCGCTGGTTGGCGGAAGCCAGCAGGCCGTAGCGTCGCAGCCAGTCGTCCGGCAGGACGCCACCGTAGAGTTCGTCGGCTCCCGCCGCCAGCAATGCCTCGACCTCCTGCAGATTGTCGACCGGGCTGATCAGTCTCATGCGCGGTGTTTCCAGACATGCTCCCAGCGCCAGTTCCACCAGTCGCCCCCAGGCTCGGCGGTCAGGGTCTCGCCGACGATGACCAGGGTCAGGGCGGGACGGGGGTTGTCGCCGCCGAGATTGAAGAAGTCGCGGTCGCCGACCCGCTCGACCATGGTGTCGAGGTCGGCCAGCACGATCTCC
>CAYTVY010000025.1:3579-11300 GCA_964441925.1 uncultured Geothermobacter sp. | reverse complement strand
GTCGCGGTCGCCGACCCGCTCGACCATGGTGTCGAGGTCGGCCAGCACGATCTCCTCGCCCGGCAGGCCGATACGGTGCAGCAGCGCCATCGGCACGTTCCTGCCATAGCCACGGCGGAGGACAGCCACCAGCTCGGGCAGCGGCAGGTTGTTCATGTAGATGAGCAGGGTCACGCCGGGAGCCGCAAGCTCTTCCAGGGTCGGGGCGTCCGGCCCGTCACCCAGCGTACGGGGCGAGACGATGACCGCCCGGTTGCAGACGCCGGGCAGATCGAGGGTCTTGCCCAGCCGCGCGGCGGCGGCATTGGCGACACCGACCCCCGGCAGGATCTTCGCCTGGGTGCCGAGGGCGTCGATAAAAGGCTGGAAGGGGGAATAGAAGGTCAGGTCACCAGGAACGAGAAAACTGACCGCCGCCCGCTGCGACTCGCTGCGCACCCGGGCGAGCAGATCGTCATAGTCGTAGTCGAAGGGGACGAGAACCCGCTTGTCCCGCAACAGCTCGGCGAACGTCTCGCCGTAGGGTTCGGGCGCATAGACGGTCGCCGATTCCTCGAGGGCCCGGGCGCCGTCGCGCGTCAACATGCCGGGATCACCAGGCCCGGCACCGACGAAATAGACCGGAAACATCAGTTGCCTCCCAACTGCCGCAGGTGCAGCAGGAATTCGCGGTTTCCCTTCGGCCCGGGCACGGGCGACTCGATGCTCCGCCCCACCTCCAGTCCCAGCTCGAGAGCGACGGCGACGACATCCTGCAGGGCCTTCTGCCGCAGCGCCGGATCCCGCACCACCCCCCCCTTGCCCACCCGGCCCCGGCCGACTTCGAACTGCGGCTTGACCAGGGCGACGATATCGGCCGGAGACCGCAGCAGCGCCAGGGTCGGCGGCAGCACCTTGGCCAGAGAGATGAAAGACGCATCGATGACGGCCAGATCGGGCCGCGGATCGAGGCGGTCGGGAGCCAGATGCCGGATGTTGGTCCGCTCGAGGTTGATCACCCGCGCATCGTTGCGCAGATTCCAGGCGAGCTGCCCGTAGCCGACATCGACGGCATAGACCCGGGCGGCACCGTGCTGCAGCAGGCAATCGGTGAAACCGCCGGTCGAGGCACCGACATCGATGGCGACCCGTCCCTCGACACGAACGGGAAACTGCTTCAGCGCCGCCTCGAGCTTGAGTCCGCCACGGGAGACATAGGGAATGTCGCCGCCCCTGACGCGCAGTTCGGCATCGACGGCCACCTGACTGCCGGCCTTGTCGATACGCTGCTCGTCAACCAGCACCCGGCCGGCGAGAATCAGGGCCCTCGCCCGCTCACGGGAGCCGGCGAGGCCCCTGTCGACCAGCAGTTTGTCGAGACGGATCTTTGAGCGTGACATGGAACGCGATACCCCGGAAACGGCACGACTTCGGATGCCGGCCTGCATCGGCGGGTCCAGCTGCCCGACGGTCGTCTGCACTCACAGACTCGGACCTGAATCAGTGGGTTTGTGCCGGATGAAGAGTGTAAGTGCCTGGCCTGGATGCGGTTTTCAAAAATCCAAGGCGCCCCCACAGGTTCGCCGGTGATTTTTGTCAAGCGCGGACAGGTCGATGGCTTGCGCTATTCGCCGGTGACAAGCTCACGGGTTCAGGTCGGATTCAGGGGGAAGTTATCACAGCCCCTGCCCCCGAACAACCCGTATCACGCCGGACGGCCAAGACCGGTCGGCCGGGTGACCGAGAAAGTCGGGACGACGCTGACGCATTTTTTCGAAAATATGTTAAATATTATGGGACAGACAGGACGGCACCGACCGTTCATCGCTCGAAAACAAGCTGCAGCATGGCGATATCACATGTTTTTTTTCGGGAAGGACGCCCTGGGAATGAATGAACAGATCCTTGTTGTCGACGATGAAGAGAGCATCCGTTTCACCTTCAAATATCTCCTTGGCGACCAGGGCTACCGGGTCGAAACCGCCTGCTCGCCGGAAGAAGCCCTCGAGCAGATCGGCCGCTGCGAATTCGACCTGATCTTCCTCGACCTGCTGCTCGGCCTGCATTCCGGCCTGACCCTGCTCAAGGACATCCGGCAACAACTGCCGAACACCCCGGTCGTCATGGTCACCGGCGCTCCCGACGAACAGACCGTCAGCGACGCGATTCGCAGCGGCGCCTTCGCCTACATCCCCAAACCCGTCCGCCAGGACACCCTGGAAACCATCACCCGCAAGGCTCTCGATTACCGGGCATCGCTTGCCGAAGCGAAATAACGGCACAACGTGCTGTCAGCATGAAGGACATCGCCGTCACAAAGGGAACTGTTGTGCCATGCCCGAGTCGAACCTGAGCGAACTCTTCGAATTTCTGCCCGTTCCCGCCTGGATCGAGGACTTCTCGGCCGTCAAGAAACGGATCGACCAGCTGCGACGCAACGATATCGGGGACTGGCTTCTCTATTTTCACCAGCACCCCGAGATCGTGCGCGAATGCGCCGCCCTGGTGCGCATCCTCGACGTCAACGGCAAAGCCATCGAACTGTACGGCGCCCGGAACAAGCAGGAGCTGTTGACCAACCTGGAAAGGCTCTTCACCGACCAGAGTCTCGAAGTCTTCGCCGGCGAACTGGCGGCCCTGGCCGAGGGCAAGACCGAGTTTTCCTCCCGCGCCCGGAACCGCACCCTGCGGGGAACCGACATCTACATCGACCTGCGGGCATCCATCCCGGCCGGCTATCGCGAAACCTGGGAGCGGGTCGTCGTGCTCACGCTCGACGTCACCCGCGAAATCCTGACCGAGGAAGGATTGCGCCGGAACCGGGAATATCTCGGCGCCTTTTACCGCAACACCCCGATCGCCTACCAGTCCCTCGACGGCGAGGGCCGTTTTCGCGACGTCAATCCGGCGTTCGAACAGATGCTCGGCTACCGCCGCGAAGAGCTGATCGGCCGTCCCGTGGCCGAGCTGCTGACGGAGGAGTCGCGCCGGAGACTGCCGCAGCACTTTCAGACCTTTCTGAGTTCGGGGCGGGTCGAAAAAGCCGAGTTCACCATGCTCGCCAAAAACGGCCAGCCCCTCGACATCATGGTCGAAGGCCGTCTCGAAAGAGACCCGGAAACCGGCGAGATCCGCACCCACTGTCTGCTGCACAACATCACCGAGAAGAAGCGGCGCGAAAGCGAACTGCTGCGGCAGAAAAAGAGCTACCGCCAGCTCTTCGACCAGTTCCAGATCCTGTTCGACGGCATTGCCGACCCGCTGATCCTGCTCACCCCCTCCCTCGAGATCAGCTGGGTCAACAAGGGGGCGGTCAAGGAGACCGGCCGCAGCCTCGACTTTCTGCTCGGCCGGTCCTGCGAGGAACTGCACAAGGAATGCAACCTGCCCTGCGACACGGCCATGGTGCGCTCCTGCCTGGAGACGGGCAAACCGGCCACCTCGCTGGTGGGTACGCCGAACGAACGCTCGTGGGGCCTGCGGGCCTTTCCGGTCCTGGACGAAAAGGGGCGGGTGATCCAGGTGATGGTCATCGCCCACGACGTCACCGAGAAGATCCGGCTGCAGGCCGAAACCATGCGCACCGGCCAGCTGGCCGCCCTGGGCGAACTGGCCGCCGGTGTCGCCCACGAGATCAACAACCCGATCAACGGCATCATCAACTACGCCCAGATCCTGATCAACAAGGCCCGCCGCCAGGGCGAACAGAACGAGATCGCCGAACGGATTCTCAAGGAAGGCGACCGTATCGCCACCATCGTCGGCAACCTGCTCAGTTTCTCGCGTGACCGGGTCGAGGAGAAACGTCCGATCCGTCTGCAGGACATCCTGAACGAGGCGATGACCCTCTGCGAAGCGAGACTGCGCAAGGACGGCATCCATCTCGAAATCGACATTCCGCCGGACATGCCATGCATCCGCGGCATGCACCAGAAACTGGAACAGGTCTTCATCAACCTGATCAACAACGCCCGCTATGCCCTGAACCAGAAATACCCGCAAACCGACGCCAACAAGCGCCTGACCATCTCGGCCAGGGCCCTGCCCGATGACGAGCTGGCCGAAATCGTGGTGCACGACCGGGGCACCGGCATCCCCGCCCATCTCGTCGACCGCATCACCAACCCGTTCTTCTCCACCAAGCCCCAGGGAGAAGGCACCGGACTTGGCCTGAGTATCTGCCATGGTATCATTCAGGATCATGGCGGCAGCATGAAATTCGACAGCGTGGAAGGAGAATTCACCCGGGTCATCATCCGATTGCCCGTGGCCAGAAACGATATCCCATGAGTCACCGCATCCTCTGCATCGACGACGAAGAGAGTATCCGACTGACGTTTGCCAGTTTTCTCGAGGACGAAGGCTACCAGGTCGACACCGCCGCCTCGGCCGACGCGGCACTGACCCTGCTCGACGAAAAGGACTACGACCTGATCTTTCTCGACATCCTGCTCGGCAGGCACTCCGGGATCAATGTCCTGCGGGTCATCCGCAAAAAGCGGCTCAAGGCACCGGTGATCATGGTCACCGGTGCCCCCGAGGTCGATACCGCCGCCGAAGCGGTCCGCCTGGGCGCCTTCGACTACATCTCCAAACCGGTCCGCCAGGAGACCCTGATCCGGCTGGCCAAACTGGCTCTGCAGCACATGGAGCTGCTGACCCAGAAGGAGAACTACCAGGCCCATCTCGAAGCGATCTTCCGCTGTCTGCGCGACGGCATCCTGACGGTCGACGACCGGCTTCGCCTGGTCGAGATCAACGATGCCGCCAAGCAACTGCTCGGTGTCGCCGGCGAAACCATCGGTGAATCCCTCGAAAGCATCGGCAAGGCCGGAACGGTCTGCGCCGGGCTGATTCGCCGCACCCTGGAGAGCCGTCAGCCGGCGGAACTCTATCGCAGCGAACTGCCGGGGCCACAGCCGGGACAGAAAATGGTCCTGACTCTCAACTCGGCGCCCCTGATCACCCAGGACGGCCGCTTCAGCGGTGCCATTCTGGTCCTGCGCGACGAGACACGCCTGGTCGCCCTGGAAAAGGACGTTCAGGACCGAAACCAGCCGGACAACATGATCGGCTCCTGCGAGGCCATGCAGAAGCTCTATCGCCTCATCCGCTCCCTCGCCTCGGTCGACACCACGGTGCTGATCACCGGTGAATCGGGAACCGGCAAGGAACTGGTCGCCGAAGCACTGCACACCATGGGCGAGAGAAGCAACGGACCGCTGGTCAAGTTCAACTGCGCCGCCCTGCCGGAAAGCCTGCTCGAAAGCGAACTGTTCGGCCATGTCAAAGGGGCGTTCACCGGCGCCGTCAAGGACAAGATCGGCCGCTTTCAGAAAGCCAACGGCGGCACGCTCTTTCTCGACGAGATCGGCGACATCTCGCCCGCCATGCAGGTCCGGCTGTTGCGGGTGCTGCAGGAGAAGACCATCGAACGGGTGGGTGATGCCTCACCGATCAAGGTCGATGTCCGCATCGTCGCCGCCACCAACAAGGATCTGCTCGAAAAGGTGCAGGCCGGCGAATTCCGCGAAGATCTCTATTACCGCCTCAATGTCGTCAACCTCAGGCTCCCGCCCCTGCGGGAGCGCGGCGATGACCTCGGGCTGCTGGTCGATTTCTTCATCCGCAAGTTCAACACCCGTTTCGGCAAGCAGATTCGCGGGGTGTCCGAAGACGTGATGACCATCTTCCGCAACTACTCCTGGCCGGGCAACGTACGGGAACTCGAACACGCCCTGGAACACGCCTTCGTTCTCTGCCAGGAGTCGCTGATCACCACCGAGCATCTCTCCAGCGACCTGCTGGCCCGGGCCGACTCGACCCGCCCGGGCGGCGGCAACCGCGCCGACAGGTTCCGCGACGACCGGGAATCGATCCTCGAGGCCCTGCGGCAGGCCGGCGGCAACAAGACCCGCGCCGCCAAGATTCTCGGCATGAGCCGCCGGACCATCTACCGCAAACTGCAGGAATACGGATTGTGACACCTCACTTCCCGCCATTGTGCCATGACACACCTGTGCCATGGCACAGTGCACACCTGTGGCACACTGCCCGCCTCCAGTCCGGCTGTCATCCGCTCCTTCTCCTCGTCTGACGCACCGCCGGAAAACGCCATTCAGAACAACTCTTCAGCCACAAACCGCCGGCCGACGGGCACTTACCGGTCCGCTTCGAAACGGCTTTCAAAAAATTGACGTCAGCACCCCGTCTTGGCACCGTTCTTGATGACAGCAAGGTCAACATTCTGACGGCATCTGATGTCAGACACGGTGACATTCCCGGCTTGCTAAAGGAGGCAACATGTTCCGAAAATCAGACGGTTTCGAAGGCATCATCGGCAGCTCCCTCCGGATGCAGAAACTCTTTCGGATCATCGACCAGGTAGCCGAGGACGGCGAGAGTACCGTTCTGATCCAGGGAGAGAGCGGCACAGGAAAGGAACTGGTGGCGCGCGCCATCCACGCCCGGGGCCCGCGGCGGGAGAGGAATTTCGTTCCCGTCAACTGTGCCGCCATTCCGGACGATCTGCTCGAAAGCGAACTTTTCGGCTATGTCAAAGGGGCCTTCACCGGCGCCACCCAGAACAAGATGGGGCGCATCCAGTATGCCGCCGGCGGCACCCTCTTTCTCGACGAGATCGGCGACATGAAACCGGCGCTGCAGGCCAAGCTGCTGCGCGTGCTGCAGGAGAAGGAGTATGAGCCGGTCGGCGGCGTCAAGCCGATTCCGGTCGACGTCCGCATCGTCGCCGCCACCCACCGCGATCTGGAAAAGCTGGTGGCCGAGGGCAAGTTCCGCGAGGACCTCTACTACCGCCTGAGCGTTATCCCGCTGCAGATTCCTCCCCTGCGCGACCGGCGCGAGGATATCCCCCTGCTGCTGGAGAGCTTCACCAAGGTCTTCAACCGTGGCAAGAAACATCCCCTGGCCGGCTTTACCGAGGCGGCGGTCCAGGCCCTGCTCACCTACCCCTGGCCGGGCAATGTGCGCGAGCTGGAAAACCTGGTTCAGCGGATGGTGGTCCTGCATGGCGGCGAAACCGTCGACCTGGACGACCTTCCCGCCAAGTACACCGCCCACATGACCTCGCCGGTCGACACCCGCCAGCGTCAGGACGCCGTCGACGGTCATCTCAGCCCCATCGCCCTGCACGAGGCCATCTGGAACGGGGACGGCATCAATTTCAACGACCTGGTCGACGGGCTCGAGCGTCAGCTCATCAGTCAGGCCCTGGCCCGCACCGGTGGCAACAAGAAGGAGGCCGCCCGGCTGCTGAACCTGAAACGGACCACCCTGATCGAGAAGATCAAGAAGAAACAGATCGACATCGCCATGGGCGTACAGCAGGCATCCTGCGCGTAGTTCTCCCCCTTTCTGCGCGCAGAAAAGGGCACGTCCGAGACCTTGCTCCGGCGTGCCCTTTTCATTCGTTCCGTTCAGGCGGCATATCCCCGGACCTTTTCACCGATCCTCTCTTCATCGGCTGGAGTCACCAGAATATCCCTGATGCCGTACTTGATGGCGCGCAGCACCATGCTGCGGGTCCAGTTGGGACCGGCGGCGATCATCGGCACCCGGTCGCGGACGATGGAATGAATCCGGATGGCCGCCGCCAACCCCTTCTCGCCGACATCATCGAAGACCAGCATGATCAGCCTGACGGACGGCGATTTCAGATTCTCGTCCCCGGAATGTCCGTGCAACGGCCTGACGATCACGTCGAAACCGGCCGTTTCGCA
>CAYTVY010000025.1:0-3479 GCA_964441925.1 uncultured Geothermobacter sp. | reverse complement strand
CGGGCCGGCTTTTCGGTTTCACCGTCAGACCGGAGATTGAACGCCCCGACCGGGAAGAAGGTCCGGGTCAATCCCAGGCTGTTTTCGTCGAAAAATGCCTCGGCCTCGATCAGGACGTACTCGCCGTCGGTGACGGGATAGGCCTCACTGACCTCGATGGCCAGCGGGTCGATCACCGTCTGGTCGGTCTTGACGAAACGCAGTGTGCCGGCGGTATAGAGTTCCTTGAAGACGGACGTGTAGACCCCGGCCACGATATTGACGATTTCACCGAAGGCGTCCGCATCCTCTTCACCGTATTCGCCGCCGGCCAGCCGCGACTGCAACTCGTTGTCCGGCAGCATGATCAGGGTCCCCCCCAGATGAATGGCGGCGGGAAGGGCCATCATCATCCAGCCCGGCAACCTTTTCTCGCCTTCGACCTGGATGTCGGCGAGAACCTGCTTGCCCTGCAGTCCGCTGAAAATCTCCGCCGGCGAGGCAAACCTGATGCGCCGGTTCTTCAGCAGAAAATCGTGGCCGAGAAAACCGCCGACCTCGACCTGGAGACGTTCGAGAACGGCATCGAGGATCTTGATCAGTCTCTGCCTGGCAATACCGGATTTTTCGGCTCCCGCTCCCTTCTCACGGCCGGGCGCACTCCCCGCCGCACGGGGTTCGTCACCCGTCGGCAACGGAATTGCGTCCGGTCCGCTCCGGCTCCTGCCTTCCGGCCCGGCGGCCTCTTCCTCTTTTTTCTCCCCGGCCTGCCGGCTCCCATCGTCTGCTGCCTCGTCCTCTCCGACGAGCTCGGCCGGCAGCACCAGGAAGAACCGGCCGGCGAAATCCTCCCCGGCCAGTTTTCCCCTGGCCGCCTGAACGATCAGGCTTCCTTCGGGAAAGGGCCATTCCTCCCTGGCCGCGACCTGCAGCGGATCGACCAGGTCGACCCCGGTCTTGACCATTCGCAGCCTGTCGGGATAGACCGTCTCGAACAGGGCGGAGAGCACACCGGTCAGCAGATTGACGATCTCCCCGAAGGCGTCCTTCTCCTCCTCGCCCATCTCACCCAGGGCGATCCGCTCGGCGATCTCCTCCTCGGGAAGCATGATCAGGGCCCCGCCCAGCCGGATGGCGTCACGAAAATCGGCCACGCACCAGGCCTTGCCGGGCCTCTCCCCTTCGACCTGAATCGTCGCGATGACCTGCTTGCCCTGTAACTGGTCAAAGAAGGTTTCCCGGTCCTGCAACAGGAGGTCGTCATCTTCCAGGACGACTTCCTGCCCCAGCAGAGCCGTAATCTCCTCCTGCCCCTTGGGCAGATAGGCGGAGAGAATCTTGCGCGCGATCTTGGTGCGATCCATGAACGGTCCAGCGTCAGTCGAAAATCTTCAGTTCGACGATAAAGGGCCCCCTGTCGGTTCGATACTCCTGTCCCATCCAGGTTCCGCCCGCCGGCAGGTAGATCTGGTATTCACCGCCGGAAAAGAGCTGGGGCACGGCAAGGGCGATCTCCCTGCCTTCCTGCTGGATGCGGCTCTTCAGCCCTCCCGCCAGCATGTTGACCAGTTCCCCGACCATGTCACGAACCTCGTCGTCGCTGCCGTCCTCCTCCATGCCGAGCAGCGCCTGATAGAGGGCCTGGCCGACCTGTTCCGGGCAGTGAATGCCGACCAGCCCCCGCATCTCGCCGGAGAATCCGAGCAGGCCGGAGAAATTGCGGCGGAACACCTGCGGGCGCCGCCGCAGCATCACGCCCTCCCTCACCGCCATCGGTACCATGTCAGTGAAGATCTCCTGCACCGCTTCGGCCAGCAAAGGGCCGTATCCACAGGCCTCGGTCACGATTTTCTCACAGGCATGACTCATTCCATCCTCCCATCCCGGTACGACAACCTCGGCCATCAGGCCGCCACGGCGGAATCCTCGAGGCGCAATTCGACAAGAAACGCCCCACCCAGGGTATCGAAGGCGACCACCGTCCGGCTGCCATCGGCCAGACTGTCGACCTGGAAATCGGGTCCGGAGACGACCGACGGTATGGAAAGGCTGACATCGAGCCCCATATTGCAGAGCACGGCCTTGACAGTGCCGGCCAGCATATTGGCCATCTCCCCCATGGCATCGAAGACATCTTCGCAGACATCCTTGAATTCGATACCAAGCAGCGCACCGGTGATGGCCAGGGCGACCTTTTTCGAACAGTGAATGGCCAGCATCCCCCGACAGGCACCGGCCATTCCCACCATGCTGGTCAGATCCCGTTCGAACTGCTCCGGCTGGATGTCTCTCTGCTGTCCCGGTGACACTTCCGCCATCAGCATGGTTTCGAAAATCTCCCGGGTTCCGTCGATAATGAATTTGCGGTAATCCACAGTCCGTCTCCTCGAGTTGAACGCTGCTCAGACGTATTCGCCCAAGATCTTCTGTACCTGATCGGGCGTGAAAGGCTTCTTGATGCTCCCTTTGGCACCGAGCTGCAATGCCTCGCGCAGGATTTCGGAACCGGCCTCGGTGGTGATCATCACCACCGGGATGCCGGCGATGGCGGGATTGTCGGCCTTCTCCCGCAGGAACTCGACTCCGTTCATGTTCGGCATGTTGATGTCGCTGAGAATGATGTCGACCTTGCTTTCTTCGAGCACCGACAGCGCCTCCTGACCATCGGCCGCCTCGAGAATGGTCTCGAAGTCGAACCCCGCCTGGCGCAGCGAACGGGCCACGATCTTGCGCATGGTACTCGAATCATCGACGATAAGAACCGATTTCCCCATGTCTCTCCTCCTGTGTCTGCTATGGGCGTTGGACGGGGCCGAAATCGCGAGTCCGTCCTCGTCATGCCTTTTTCAGTGACCGGTCTTCTCACCGTTCATCGCCCTGAGGGCCTTGTCGAATTCCTCTTCCACCGCCAGCATGATCAGCGGCAGTCCGTCTTCCGGCAGTTCGAAATAGTCGACATATCCCTGGTCGACGGCATACTGCAGGCTGTCACTGCCGGTGCCGTACCCGGCCATCATGGCCAGGATGTCGCCAAGATGAACGGCATAGACCAGCGGGCGGGCCTCCTCCGGTGCCTGGCGCGGGTGGTGATGCCAGGCCACGGCCCAGTGAATCTGGTGCGGCAGATTCCATTGCCGGGCCAGTTCCAGTCCGGCCTCGCAGTGATCGAATCCGAGAACCTGCCGTTCCGCATCGATATAATCGGCCAACTCCCCCCGGGCGATACCGCCGACGAACTCCTCGGCGCTGTCAGCCAGAAAATCGGCAATGATCGCCTTGCCGATGTCGTGCAGCAACCCGGCGGTAAAGGCCAGATCGGCATCGGTTGCGACACGGCAACAGCGGGCGATCTCCCTGGCGGCAAAACCGGTGTAGAGGTCGTGCTTCCACAGTTCCCCCCCCTCGGCCTGATAACCGGAAAGGGGTTTCTTGAGCAGCTTGCCGGCGCTTTCGCCAAGCGCGATGCAGGTCACCATCCGCTCGCCGAGATAGGCCACGGC
>CAYTVY010000024.1:0-24905 GCA_964441925.1 uncultured Geothermobacter sp. | reverse complement strand
CCTGAATCAGTGAGTTTCTGTTGGATGGAGAGTGCAAGTGCTTGGCCTGGATACGATTTTCAAAAATCTAAGGCGTACCCATAGGTTCGCCGGCGATTTTTGGAAAGCGAAGGCAGGTCAATGACTTGTGCTATCCGCCGACGTGAAGCTCACTGCTTCAGGAACAACAGGTTGTGGTTTTTCCCGGAAAAGATTGCGGTGGCCGGGCGCGCCCGGCGGCAAGCCTTTAGGTCTTCAACGGCGCAGACGAATATGCTAACCTGTGCCGCCTGAACTGCCCGACGGAGAGGTTTATTCAATGGCACAGATCATCGCGATAGCCAACCAGAAGGGGGGCGTGGGCAAGACCACGACGGCGGTCAACCTGGCGGCCTCGCTGGCGACGGCGGAGAAAAGGACCCTGCTGGTCGACATGGACCCCCAGGGAAACGCCACCAGCGGCATCGGTCTGGATAAGGAGGAGCTCGAGCTGACGGTCTACCACGGCCTGCTCGGCGAGTGTTCCGCCGCCGAACTGCTGCAGCCGACCCAGCTCGATCACCTGCAGGTGATGCCGGCGACACCCGACCTGATCGGGGCCGAGGTCGAACTGGTGTCGGCCATCGCCCGGGAAAAGAAGCTCAAGGCGCTGCTGGCCGAGATCGAGGATGACTTCAGTTATATCCTCATCGACTGTCCCCCTTCCCTCGGCCTGCTGACGGTCAACGCCCTGACCGCCGCCAGCCGGGTGCTGATTCCGATGCAGTGCGAGTACTACGCGATGGAGGGACTGAGCCAGCTGCTCAACACCATCAGTCTGATCCGGCAGGAGCTGAATCCCCGCCTCTCCCTCGACTACATCCTGCTGACCATGTTCGACGGCCGAAACAACCTGTCGCACCAGGTCGGCGAGGAGATACGCACCCACTTTCCCGATCAGCTCTGCAAGACCATCATCCCCCGCAACATTCGCCTGTCGGAGGCGCCGAGCCACGGCCTGCCGGTCCTGCTCTACGACATCGCCTCCAAGGGGGCGCAGGCCTACCTCGATCTGGCGCGGGAAATCATCCAGGCGGAGGTGTGACCATGGCGAAACGACCTGCTCTCGGCAAGGGTATCGGGGCGCTGATCAGCAGCGCCGGCAAGCAGGCCGGTGGCGATTCGGCCGGCGCCAGCCGCTATTTTCTCTGTCCCATCGAGGAACTGAAGCCGCACGGCCGGCAGCCGCGCAAGACCTTCGATGACGCCAAGATGGCCGAGCTGGTGGCCTCCATCCGGGAGAAGGGTGTCATCCAGCCCCTGGTGGTGCGCCAGCAGGGAGACCACTACCAGATCATCGCCGGCGAGCGTCGCTGGCGGGCGGCCCAGAAGGCCGGGCTGAAGGAAGTGCCGGTGGTGATCCAGGATGTCTCCGAGGACTGGGCCCTGGAGATGGCCCTGATCGAGAACATCCAGCGCGAGGATCTCAATCCGATCGAGGAGGCCGAAGCCTACCGTCACCTGATGGACTCCTTCGACCTCTCCCAGGAGGAGGTCGCCAAACGGGTCGGGCGCGAACGCTCGACCGTGGCCAACATGCTGCGCCTGCTGAAACTGCCGGGCAAGGTGCGCAGCGACGTCATCGCCGGTGAGCTGAGTATGGGGCACGCCCGCGCCCTGCTCGGCCTTGAGGACGAGGAAGACATTCTCGAGGCCCGGGACCAGGTCGTGGCCCGCAAGCTCTCGGTGCGTGAATGCGAGGCTCTGGTCAAGAAAATCAAGAACTTCGGTCAGCCTTCGCGCAGCAAGTCGGAGCCGGCGCCGGTCGATCCCGAGCTGAAGCGGCTGGAGGAGGAACTGAAGCGAACGCTGGGAACCCAGGTGCGCATCCTGCCGCGGGGCAAGGGCGGCAAGGTGGAGATCAGCTATTTTTCCGCCGAGGAGCTGGAGCGGATTCTCGCCCTGCTCGGCGTCGACTGACCGGTGCGGCATGCGACGGGACAGAAGGGGGAAAACCATGAAGAAGGATCGTCCGGTGGACAAGGGTGACATCAAGGCCTTTCTCGGACCGGGCAGCAGCTTCGAAGGCAAGCTGCAGTTCGACGAGATCGTGCGGATCGACGGCCGTTTCAAGGGCGAGATCATCAGCCGCGACACCCTGATCGCCGGCCGGGAGGCCGACATCGAGGCGGAAATCACCGTCGGCACCCTGGTGCTCTCCGGTCGCTTCAAGGGCAATATCAGGGCCTCGGCCAAGGTCGATCTGCGGGCGCCGGCCCGGGTCGAAGGGCATATTGTCACGCCGGCACTGGTGGTCGAGGAGGGCGTCCTGCTCAACAGTACCCTGCAGATGGGGGATCTGTCCGAAAGCGATTCGTCTAGAACAAATTAGTAAATTCAATATGTTAAGTCGTTGATCCGGGTTTGTCAGGCCGCGGTTTCCATAGCCGGGGCCGCCAGAGGAAAAGTGAAAAGCGGCCCGGTGGCAAGTGTTCCACAAAACAGCGTCTTGACATGGCCGGTGTGCTGTGTTTAGTATGCGCTGATTTGCCGCCCGGCAATTTTTTTATTACCCGGATCGTCTGTATACAGTATACCAAGGAGCCAAGGCTCCGAAGGCAGAGGTTGACCCGTGATAAGTCTCGATCTGACACTCGTCATCCAGTTCGTCAATTTCATCATTCTCATGGTGCTCCTCAACCTGCTTCTCTACCGGCCGCTGCGAAAAGTGCTGCAGGAACGGCGGGAGACCATCGAGGGCGGACGTGCCCGGGCCGCCGAACTCGAAGCGGCGATCCAGAAGAAGATGGCCGAATACGAGGCGCAGCTGCAGGAGGCGCGGCTGAAAGGCAGCCAGGAGCGGGCCGCCCTGCGCAAGGCCGCCCAGGAGGAGGAAGCGAAAATCCTGGCCGCCGCCCACGAGGAGGCCGGCAGCAATCTGAAGAAGATCAAGGACCAGGTGGCGAGCGAGGCCGAAGCCGCCCGCCAGGCGCTGGCGGCCGAGTCGAAGGCGATAGCCGTCCAGATCGCCAGCCAGGTTCTCGGGAGGTCCCTGTCGTGATGAACAAGAAGTCGATGTTGAAAATGGCCGCGGCGATCGCGCTGATGCTGCTCTGCGCCGGAACGGCTCTTGCCTCCGGCGGCGGGCACCAAGCCGACGGCGGTGTCCTGCTCAAGGACTTTCTCTGGCGCTGTCTCAACTTTGCCGTAACCATCGGTCTGCTGGCCTACTTCGTCACCAGGCCGCTGCGCCAGGGGCTGGCCGGCCGCCGGCAGCAGATCGCCGACAGCCTGGCCGAAGCCGAAAAGATCAAGGCCGAGGCCGAGGCGAAGTTCGCCGAATATGATCGCAAGCTGACCGAGGCGACGAAAGAGATCGAAACCATCTACCAGGAAATCCGCCAGGACGGCGAACGGGAGCGCGAGCGGATTCTGGCCAATGCCCGCGAGATGGCCGAGAAGATCAAGGCCGAGGCCGAGAAAGCGGCCGAGCTGGAGATCGCCCGCGCCCGCGCGACCCTGCGCGAGGAGGCATCGAAGATGGCCGTCGAGATCGCCGAACAGATGCTGCGCGAGACGTTCAGTCGCGACGACCAGTCCCGTCTGGTGGATGAATACATTCAGAAGGTGGGAGAATTACATTGAGTACCAGTGCAATAGCCAAACGATATGCCCGGGCGCTGGTGGGAATCGGCGCCGAGCAGAAGATGGTGGAGCAGTTCGGCGAGGAACTCGCCCGGGTCCGCGAGGCCTTCGCGACCGAGGAGTTTCTCCGCCTGATCCTCGAAAGCCCCACCTTCCCGCTGGCCAAGAAGAGCGCCATTCTCGCCGACCTGATCGACGCGCTGAAGATTTCCGACGGGATGCGCGCCTTTCTCGGGCTGCTGCTGGAGAAGGATCGCCTGCGCTTTCTGTCCCAGATCGAGCAGACCTACCGGCAGCTGGCCGATGATCTGGCGGGCGTGCAGCGGGCCAGGGTGGTTTCCGCCACCGAGCTCGACGACAAGCAGCGGCAGGCGATCAAGGCCGGACTGGAGAAGCAGACCGGCAAGAGCATCGAACTGACCGTCGAGGTCGATGCAGAACTGATCGGCGGCATTCAGGTCGAAATCGGCGGCCGGCTCTTCGATGCCAGCCTCAAGACTCAGCTGAAACGTATTGAAGATACCTTAAAAAAGGGGTGAGAAGGTCCTATGGAAATCAGAGCAGAAGAGATCAGCGCGATCATCAGAAAGCAGATCGAGAACTTCGGTCGCGAGGTTGAAGTCAGCGAGACCGGCACCATCATCTCCGTTGGTGACGGCATCGCCCGCATCCACGGCCTGGACAAGGCCATGGCCGGTGAGCTGCTTGAATTCCCCGGCAACACCATGGGCATGGTCCTCAACCTCGAGGAAGACAACGTCGGCGCCGCCATCCTCGGCGAGGCCCATCACATCAAGGAAGGCGACACCGTCAAGCGGACCGAGCAGATCGTGCAGGTGCCGGTCGGCGAGGGCCTTCTCGGCCGGGTGGTCAACGGCATCGGTATTCCGATCGACGGCCAGGGCGAGATCGACAGCGACGTCTTCCGCAAGGTCGAGGTCAAGGCGCCCGGCATCGTCACCCGCAAGTCGGTGCACGAGCCGATGCAGACCGGCCTGAAGGCGATCGACTCGATGGTGCCCATCGGCCGCGGCCAGCGTGAGCTGATCATCGGTGACCGCCAGACCGGCAAGACGGCGGTGGCCATCGACACCATCATCAACCAGAAGGGCCAGAACATGATCTGCATCTATGTCGCCATCGGCCAGAAGCGGTCGACGGTGGCCCAGGTGGTCGACAGGCTGAAGAAGCACGGCGCCATGGAATACACCATCGTGGTCGCCGCCACCGCTTCCGACCCGGCCCCGCTGCAGTTCATCTCCCCCTACACCGGCGTCACCATGGGCGAGTACTTCCGTGACAACGGCAAGCACGCCCTGATCATCTACGACGATCTCTCCAAGCAGGCCGTCGCCTACCGCCAGCTGTCGCTGCTGCTGCGCCGTCCGCCCGGACGCGAGGCCTATCCCGGCGACGTCTTCTACCTGCACAGCCGCCTGCTGGAGCGCGCCGCCAAGCTGAACGACGATCTCGGGGCCGGTTCGCTGACCGCCCTGCCGATCATCGAGACCCAGGCAGGAGACGTGTCGGCCTACATTCCGACCAACGTTATCTCGATCACCGACGGCCAGATCTTCCTGGAGACCGACCTCTTCTACTCCGGTGTGCGTCCGGCGATCAACGTCGGCCTGTCGGTTTCCCGTGTCGGCGGCAGCGCCCAGATCAAGGCGATGAAGCAGGTCGCCGGCACCCTGCGCCTGGCGCTGGCCCAGTACCGCGAGATGGCGGCCTTCGCCCAGTTCGGTTCCGACCTCGACGCCACCACCCAGCGGCAGCTGAACCGCGGCGCCCGCCTGGTCGAGATTCTCAAGCAGGGCCAGTACCAGCCGATGCCGGTCGAAAAGCAGGTCGTCGCCATCTACGCCGCCAACAACGGTTACGTCGACGATTTTCCGGTCACTGCCGTCCAGCGGTTCGAAAAGGAGTTGCTCGAATTCGTCGAGACCCGGCACGGCGACATCTTCAAGGACCTGGCCGAGAAGAAGGCCATCGACGACGAGCTCGAGGGCCGGATCAAGGCCGCGCTCGACGAATTCAAGGGCCAGTTTGCAGCCTGATAACGCGCACGACGAAGGTGGGATAGATGCCCAGTCTCAAGGACATTAAGAAGCGGATCGGTACGGTCAAGAACACCAGCCAGATCACCAAGGCCATGAAAATGGTCTCGGCGGCGAAGCTGCGCCGGGCCCAGGATGCCGTCGTCTCCGCCCGTCCCTACGCCGACAAGCTGCTCGAGGTGCTGTCGAGTCTGGCGGCGCGGGAGGACCACGACGTCCATCCCCTGCTGCAGGACCGGGGGCGCGGCAAGGCGCTGGTGGTGCTCTTTACGGCCGACCGGGGTCTGTGCGGCGGCTTCAACGCCAACATCTCCAAGGAAGCCGAGCGCTTCATCCGCGAGAAGACCGACGGTTTCGAAGAGTACGAGCTGATGATCATCGGCCGCAAGGGAGCCGAGTTCCTGCGCAGCCGGCGGCTGCCGATCGGCAAGGTGCACGAGAACATCACCGGCAAGGTGACCTACCAGACCGCCGCCCTGCTCGGACAGGAGATCGTCGAAGGCTACGAGGCCGGCTCCTACGATGCCGTCTACCTGGTCTACAATGCCTTCCGCAGCGCCATCTCGCAGATTCCGACCATCCGGAAGCTGCTGCCGGTCGAGCCCCGGCCGGTGGAGGAAAGCCAGTACATGACTCAGTACATCTACGAGCCGAACCGGACCGAGGTGCTGAGCCAGCTTCTTCCCAAGCATGTCGAGGTCCAGATTTTCCGGGCGCTGCTCGAATCGGTCGCGTCGGAGCATGGCGCCCGGATGAGCGCCATGGACAATGCCAGCAAGAACGCCAACGAGATGATCCGCAAGCTGACCCTGCAGTACAACCGGGCACGGCAGGCGGCCATCACCAAGGAACTGATGGAGATCATCTCCGGCGCCGAGGCGATCAAATAGGAAAAACAGCGGATTCAAGCGTTTATAGGAAAACGGAGGAACGGTTCATCATGAATAAAGGGAAAATCACGCAGGTCATCGGTCCGGTCGTCGACGTCGAGTTCGAGTCGGATAAGCTGCCGGAAATCTACCACGCCCTGAGAATCACCAACCCGGCCATCGACGACCGGGAGTGGAACCTCGTCTGCGAGGTGGCCCAGCACCTCGGGGAGAACACCGTCCGCGCCATCGCCATGGACACCACCGACGGTCTGGTGCGCGGCCAGGAGGTGCTCGACACCGGCAAGCAGATCGTCATGCCGGTCGGCCGCAAGACCCTCGGCCGCATCCTCAACGTCATCGGCGAGCCGGTTGACGAGGCCGGTCCGGTCGAAGCCGAGCAGGAGTGGGAAATCCACCGTCCGACTCCCGAGTTCGTCGAACAGTCGGTCGACGTTCAGGCCTTCGAGACCGGCATCAAGGTCGTCGACCTGCTGGCGCCCTACGCCCGTGGTGGCAAGATCGGCCTGTTCGGCGGTGCCGGCGTCGGCAAGACCGTGCTGATCATGGAGCTGATCCACAACATCGCCAAGCAGCACGGCGGCTTCTCCGTTTTCGCCGGGGTCGGCGAGCGGACCCGCGAGGGCAACGACCTCTGGCACGAGATGAAGGATTCGGGCGTTCTCGACAAGGCCGCCCTGATCTACGGCCAGATGAACGAGCCGCCCGGGGCCCGTGCCCGCGTCGCCCTGTCGGCGCTGACCGTCGCCGAGTATTTCCGTGACGAGGAAGGCCAGGACGTGCTGCTGTTCATCGACAACATCTTCCGTTTCACCCAGGCCGGTTCCGAGGTTTCGGCGCTGCTCGGCCGCATCCCCTCGGCGGTCGGCTACCAGCCGACCCTGGCCACCGAGATGGGCGAGTTGCAGGAGCGCATCACCACCACCACCAAGGGCTCGATCACCTCGGTGCAGGCGATCTACGTGCCGGCAGACGACCTCACCGACCCGGCACCGGCGACCACCTTCGCCCATCTCGACGCCACCACCGTTCTGTCGCGTCAGATTGCCGAGCTCGGCATCTACCCGGCCGTCGACCCGCTCGACTCGACCAGCCGCATCCTCGACCCGCAGGTGGTCGGCGAGGAGCATTACAAGGTCGCCCGCGACGTGCAGTACGTCCTGCAGCGCTACAAGGACCTGCAGGACATCATCGCCATCCTCGGTATGGACGAGCTTTCCGAGGAGGACAAGCTGATCGTTGCCCGCGCCCGCAAGATCCAGCGCTTCCTGTCGCAGCCGTTCCACGTGGCCGAGGTCTTCACCGGCTCGCCCGGCAAGTACGTCGAGCTGAAGGACACCATCAAGGGCTTCAAGGAGATCGTCGAGGGCAAGCACGACGATGTTCCCGAGCAGGCCTTCTACATGGTCGGCACCATCGAGGAAGCCCTGGAGAAAGCCAAGAAGCTGGCGGCCTGATAGCGTTACGCCGCCCAGAGGAACGAGCCCATGGCAGACAAACTGACATTGCAGCTGGTAACCCCCTACAAGCGGGTTCTGTCGACGGAGGTCGACGAGGTGACGGCTCCCGGTTCGCTCGGTGAACTCGGAGTGCTGCCCGGCCATACCCCGCTTCTGACCACCCTCAAGATCGGTGAGCTCTCCTACCGGCAGGGCAACGAGACCTACCACGTCGCCGTCAACTGGGGCTACCTCGAGGTCGAGGACGACAAGGTCAACGTGCTGGTCGAAACCGCCGAGCCGGCGGACGAGATCGATCTCGAGCGGGCCAGGGCGGCCCTCGGCCGCGCCGAGGAGGCGCTGAAGAAGCTTGCGCCCGAGGACAAGGAGTTCAAGGTCATGGAAGCGGCCCTCGAGCGGGCCCTGATCCGGATTCAGGTGGCCGGCAAAAAGGCACGCTGAACAGGTTGATGAACCATCAGACAGAAAGGGCGGCCCGGTTGGGCCGCCCTTTCTGCATTTCCGGCGAAGAGGTGCCGTCAGCTGATCAGAAGATCGTCCCGTTCGAGCTGGCGCATCTTGTCCATCACCACCATCAGGTGTTCGCGCATGGCCTGGCGGGCCGCTTCGGGGTCATGCCGGCGGATGGCGTCGAGAATGGCGCCATGATGGCGGGTCAGCAGTTCGATGGAGCCTTCCCGCTTGTAGAATTCGGTCAGGGCGACCATGATGGTGGTGTGAAAGAGGCTTTGGATGGTGTTGAGCACATGCATCTGGATGGTGTTGTGGGCGGCGGCGCTGATCGCGTAGTGAAACCGGGTGTCGATGTCCGGTTCCCAGCCGCCGTTGGCCGCCTGCCGTTCCATGTCGGCGTAGATCGTCTCGAGCCGGGCGATGTCCTCGTCGGTGGCGCGATCGGCGGCGAGATAGGCCGACCAGGTCTCGATGCCCAGCCTAACCTCGGCCAGATCGTAGAGCATTTTCGGGTTCTTCTCGACCATGCTGGTCAGCGGATCGGCCAGGGCGTTTTCCGTCAGCGAGCGGACATAGGTGCCGCCGCCCTGCCGCGACTCGACCAGGCCCATGGCTTCGAGCACCATGATCGCCTCCCGTACCGACGGGCGGCTGACCCCGAGCAGGGAGGCCAGTTCACGTTCGGACGGTACCCGGTCTCCCGGCTTGAGCTGGCCCTCCGAAATCAGGTTGCGAATCTGCTCGACGATCTCCTCGGAGATTTTTTTCGGTCGGATTGGCTTGAACACGTTGGTCATTCCAATGCTCCACGTGGAAAATTGGTAAGACCACATTTTGGCATCTCAAGGGCGAAAAGGCAAGAATTTTGATGGCTGGCGGACAGCAGACAGAGCGGGTGATACTGCACTGTGACATGGATGCCTTCTTTGCCGCGATCGAGCAGCGGGACCGGCCGGAACTGCAGGGACGGCCGGTGCTGGTCGGCGGCGACCGGCGACGGGGCGTGGTCTGTGCCTGCTCCTACGAAGCCAGGCCGTTCGGCATCCGTTCCGGCATGGCGATGGCGCGGGCGCTGCAGCTCTGCCCGCAGGCGGTGGTGCTGCCGGTGCGCCTGGAGAGCTACCGGCAGGTATCGGAGCAGATTTTCGCCCTTTTCCGGCAGTTCACCGACCTGGTGGAGCCCCTTTCCATCGACGAGGCCTTTCTCGACGTCACGGCCTGCCGGCGCCTGTTCGGTGACGGGGCGACCATCGCCGCCCGGTTGCGTCGTCTGGTGCGCGAACGGACCGGCCTGGCGGTCAGCATCGGCATCGCCGGCAACAAGCTGCTGGCCAAACTGGCTTCGAACGCGGCCAAACCGGATGGCATGCGGGAGTTGACCGGCGGCGAGGTGGAGCCCTTTCTGCTTTCCCTGCCCGTCGAACGGCTCTGGGGCGTAGGACCGAAGAGCGCGCAGGTGCTGCACCGCCTCGGCATCCGGCGGGTGGCCCAGGCCAGGCGCCTGACACGCCGGCAGTTGCGGAGCCTGTTCGGCATGCAGGGTGAGCGGCTGTACGCCCTGCTGCGCGGTATCGACGAGCGGCCGGTCCGGCCGGCGGCGGCGAGGAAATCCCTGGGAGCCGAAGAAACCTTCGCCGATGACATCGATGACCGGCGGCTGCTGGAGCGGCAGCTGCTGCGCCTGGCGGAAAAGGTCTGCCGCCGCGCCAGGTTACAACGGCTGGCGGGCCGTGGGGCGACGCTGAAAGTGCGTCTGGCCGACCGTTCGACCCGCAGCCGGTCGGTGACCTTCGCCTCGGCGGTCAACACGGTGCCGGAGCTGATGAACTGGGCTTCCGGAGCGTTGGCGGAACTGGAGTTGCGGCAGCCGGTGCGGCTGCTCGGCCTTTCTCTGAACGAGCTGACGGCGGAAAGTCAGTCCGACCTGTTCGGCGAACGGGAGCGACAGCGCCGGCTCGACGAGGCCAGCGACCGGATCTGGCGCCGGTTCGGCGAGCGCGGACTGACCCGGGCGTCACTGATCGGATTGAGCGGATCGGTGCAGCGTCGGCAGGATGGCCTCGAAGACGGCGAGTGAATGCAGCAGATGCTCGACGCTGTGTGCCTCGAGGGTCATGGTCGGCTGTCGGCCGAGAGTGCGCAGATGGGCCCACAGGGGGGTGAAGTCGATTTTGCCCTGACCGAGAGGCAGGTGATCGTCGTTGCGTCCGCGGTTGTCGTGCAGGTGCAGGTGGTAGAGCCGGTCGCCGAGCTGCCGCAGCCAGGCATCGAGCGGCTGGCTGCCGAACAGGGCCCAGTGACCGATGTCGAAACAGTGACCGAACAGCGGGTGATCGAGGGTCTGCACCAGCCAGCACAGCAGCCGGGCGCTGCGGTCGTAGATGTTCTCCAGCACCAGTCGGATGCCGTTGTCTTCCGCCCGGCGGAGGAATTCCGGCCAGAAGTCGAGGGCCTGCTCCTGCCACTGGCGTACCTGGTTGCCGTAATGCCAGGGATCATAACCGGGATGGAAGACGATCAGCCGGGCACCGAGCCTTTCGGCGGCGGCGAAGGTCTGGGTATAGCGGTGCCGGGTGACCTGGCGGACCATCGGCTCGGTCGCGCCGGCATTGAGGTCCATGAACGGGGCGTGCACCGTCAGCGCCAGGCCGCGCTCGCGCAGCCGGGCGCCGATGTTGAGAAAGTAGTCGTTTTCGGTGCCGTCGAGATCGGCGGCCTGCAGGGCGATTTCCGGTTGCAGGCCACGTTCGAGCAGCAGCGGCAGGTACTGTTCGATGTGACGGAGCGGGACATGAACGTGCAGTTTCGCATTCATCGGCAGCCTCCGGCGGCAATCTGTTCCAGGGTCTGGATCGCCGGATATTCACCGAGGACGATCAGGGTGTCCCCCTCATCGATGACGGTGGCCGAGGCAGGGTTGAAGACCATGTTGCCGTCCGTCTTCTTGATGCCGACGATGATGATGTTCAGCTCCCGGCGAATCCCCGACGCCAGCAGGGTCTTGCCAACCAGGGATGAATTCCTGGCAATGCGCAGTTCTTCCAGCTGGACCTCCAGGTTGTGGCCGGGGGCGGCGATTTCAATGAAGTCGACCACCGACGGTCGCAGAACGGCCTGCGCCATGCGGGTGGCACCGATGACATAGGGTGAGATCACCTTGCTGGCCCCGGCCCGGCGCAGTTTCAGCTCGGAGCCTTCTTCTCCGGCCCGGGCGAGGATGAACAGCTGGGGATTGAGACCGCGGGCGGTCAGGGTGATGTAGACATTTTCGGTGTCGGAGGTGACCGCCGTGATCAGGCCCTTCGCGCGGCGGATGCCGGCGGCTTGCAGGGTGGCGTCGTCGGTGGCGTCGCCCTCGACGAACAGGTAGCCCTCGTCGGCCAGTTTCTGGCAGAGGGCCGGATCTTTTTCCACCACCACGAACGGCAACGGCTTGAGGGCGAATTCGCGGCAGATGAGGGTGCCGATGCGACCGTAGCCGCAAATGATGTAGTGGTTTTGCAGCTTGGCGATCTTCTTTTCCACCTTTTTCCTCCCGAGCAGTTGTCTGAGCTGCCCCTCGACCGTAAGGCGAATCAGACTGCCGACGGCGTAGGCGATGATGCCGGCGCCGAAAACGATGAGCAGGATGGTGAAACCCTTCCCTTCCGGCGACAGGTCATGCACCTCGCGGAAACCGACGGTGGCCAGGGTGATGACCGTCATGTAGAGGGCGTCGAAGGCGGGCCAGCCCTCGATCATCGAGTAGCCGAGGGTGCCGAAGGCGATGACCACGACCAGGATGAAGAGCGAGAAGCGAAGATGTCGGACCGGATCCATCAGTGGCTCCCGGGGGGAAGGTCTTGCCGGGATGATAGCCGCGATACCCTCTTGTGGCAAGAGGCGGTGGATGAACGAGAAAATTCTTGACAGCGCATGTATACTGTATACAATCGTATACGTTTGATGAGGTGCCCGCAACGATGTGATTTTCTGCGGGAAATGTTCTGATACTGGAGATAATCCGTTGCGAAGAAAACCGTTGGAACGCCACCAGACACTGCGAGAGAAGATTCTCGAAACCATCCGGGAATCGATACTGAAAGGGACACTCAAGCCGGGCGAAAAGGTCGCTGAGCCGGAGCTGGCAGAGAGGTTCGGCATCAGCCGGACGCCGATCCGCGAGGCCTTCCGCCAGCTCGAATCGGAAGGCTACCTGACCGTCATCCCGCGCAAGGGGGCGGTGGTGACCGAGCTTTCGGAGCGGGACATCACCGAATTCTACGCCATCAAGAGCATCCTTGAGGGATACGCCGCCCGGCTGGCGGCCGAAAAGCTGACCGCCCGGGAGATCGAGCGCCTGGAACAGATCAACCAGAAGCTGGCCGACCTGGCCGCCGAGGGCGACGTCAAGACCTTCTTCAAGGTGCACGGCGAGTTTCACGACCTGTTCATCGATGCCGCCGGCAACGAGAAGCTGGCCGACCTGATCCGCCAGGTGGGTATGAAATTCAACCGGCTGCGCATCGCCTCGCTGTCGCTGCCCGGCCGGATGGAAATTTCCGTCGCCGAGCACCGCAAGCTGATCGAGGCTTTTCGTGCCCGTGACGGTGAGGCGGCCGATCATCTGGTCAGCAAGACCGCCGAATTGGGTGGCAAGGTGTTGCTGGAGAGCATGAAGGAACAGAAATCGGGCAAGCAGCCCAGCTACATGGGCGAAGCGATGGATCTCTGACCGTCGCCGGCACCACCGGGGCGGGCTTTCGACCCTGAAGCATGGAGAAAGAAAAAGCCGACGCCATTCGGGTGTCGGCTTTTTCTTTCCCCGGGTACCGGGTAAAGAAAGGGGGTTCCCGGGTCGATACGTGGAGGTGGGGAAAGGGGCGGGAATGTCACGGTTGCTGAAACGGACGAGGAGCCCGGAACCGGTGATTCCGGGGATACGGCTGACCGATGCCGAGCTGGGGGATCTCTATCCGGTCGGACTGGAGTGCCTCTATCTCGACCGGTGCGCTCCCTGCGATCTCTACCGGCGGCTGCAGAGCGGTGAACTGGTCTTCTTTGCCCGTCGCGGCATTCCCTTCGATCAGGAGGCGCGCGAGCGCCTGAACGAACTGGGGGTCAGTGAACTCTACATCCGGGAGGACGATGTTCCGTGTTTCTTCGCTTTCATCCGGGAGACACTGGAGCGAATCGTCCGCGACAGTGCCGTCAGCCCGCAGAAGAAGGCCAAGGCGGTCCATGTCTCCTGTATGGAAACCATGCGCCGTACCTACGCCGAACCACGGGCCGTTTTTCTGCAGCAGGCGCACGAGGTGATCGCGCCGACGGTCGAGCTGATCGTGCACGACGATGCGGCCACCCGGGCCCTGGTCCAGCTCACCGCCTACGACCACTGCACCTATGTCCATTCGACCAATGTCGGCATCTTCGGCATCGCTCTGGCCCGTATCATGTACGGTCGGGAGTCGACGGCGGTGATGGAGCGGCTGGGAGCCGGTTTCTTCCTGCACGATCTGGGCAAGTGCCGGATTCCGGTCGAAATTCTCAACAAGCCGGGTGCGCTGACGCCGAAGGAGCGCCAGATCGTCAATCGGCACCCGCGCGACGGCTACGAGATCCTGCGCCAGGAAGGGTTCATGACCGACGAGGCCGAGATCCTCACCCTGCAGCATCACGAACGGGAAGACGGTCGGGGCTATCCCGCCGGGCTCATCACCCCCGACATCCATCCTTACGCCCGCATCTGCCGGCTGGTCGACATCTACGAGGCCCTGACCGCCGACCGTCCCTATCACCGGCGCCGCAGCACCTTCGAGGCGCTGAAATTCATGCAGGAAAAGATTCTCACCGACATGGATCAGGAGCTGGTCCGCAACTTCGTGCTGCTGTTCGCCAGGTGAAAGGCAAGGGATTGCTTTTCACCTGAATCAGTGGGTTTGTGCCGGATGAAGAGTGTAAGTGCTTGGCCTGAATGCGGTTTCCCAAAATCTGAGGCGCACCCATAGGTTTGCCGGTGATTTTTGGAAAGCGCAGGTAGGTCAATGGCTTGCGCTATTCGCCGGTGACAAGCTCACGGGTTCAGGTTTCAGTTGCGCAGCCGGTATCCCCGGCCGATCAGGAAGGCGGTGACGGTGAAGAGGAGCAGCACCTGGACGCCGACGACGGCGAAAGCGGTGGCAAGGGGCAGATCGCCGACGCCGAGCACGGCGTGCCGGAAGCCGTCGATCAGGTAGAAGAGCGGGTTGAGCCGCGAGAGACCGGCCCAGAAATCGGGAAGAATCGACAGCGGGTAGAAAACGCCGCCGAGATAGATCAGCGGCAGGATGAGAAAGTTGGTGAACATCGACAGGGCGTCGAAACTGTTGGCGAAGATCGCCGCCAGCAGCCCGAACTGGGCGAAGAGGAAGCTGGCCAGGGCGGCCATCGCCAGGGCCGCCAGGGGATCGGCCCAGGGCAGCCGGGCGAAGAAGAAGGAAATCAGCCACACCGCCAGGCCGACGCCCAGGCCACGGATCATGGCCGCCAGGGTGTAGGCGAAGATGAACTGCGGCGGCGAGATCGGGGTCACCAGCAGATCGACGATGTTGCCAAGATAGCGCGACATGAAGAGACTGGAGCTGGTGTTGGCGAAGCTGTTGTTGATCACGCCCATCAGGATCAGGCCGGGAATGACGAACTGGGCGTAGGAGAAGCCCGGAAGTACGCTGATCCGCTCGCCCAGGGTGGCGCCGAAGACGAACAGGTAGAGCGAGGCCGAGACGATGGGTGCCAGCAGGGTCTGGGTCGAAACCCGCAGAAACCGCAGAATCTCCTTCCGGGTCAGGGTGAAAAAGGGCTGCCAGCGGTTGTAGCGGCGTCCGGCGTGTTCCAGTTTCATGACTGCCCTCCCCCGCCGTTCTTCAGTCCCGTCAGTTCGATGAAGACCTCTTCCAGCCGCGGCTGCCGCGTTTCCAGTTCCCGAATCTTCAGGCCTAGCTGGTGCAGGCAGCCGACCAGCTCGCCGGTGGTGGTTTCGGCCGGTACCGGCAGGCGCAGGCGGCGTCCGTCGTCGTCCAGGCGCGCCTTGAGGGCGACCAGCTGCGGCGGCAGCTGCGCCAGCGGATTTTCCAGCTCGATGGCCAGCTCCCGATGGCCCCAGCGCCGGACCAGGTCGCTGGTTCGTTCCAGGGCCAGGATCTCGCCGTGGTTCATGATCGCCACCCGTTCGCACATCTGCTCCGCCTCTTCCAGGTAGTGGGTGGTCAGCAGAATGCTGGTGCCGCTGGTGTTGATCTCGCGGACGAACTCCCACAGCGAATGGCGCAGCTCGACATCGACGCCGGCGGTCGGTTCGTCGAGAATCAGCAGTTTCGGTTTGTGAATCAGTGCCTTGGCGACCATGAAGCGCCGTTTCAGGCCGCCGGAGAGCTTGATCATCACCTTGTCGAGATGCGGCCGCAGGCCGAGGCGATCGATCAGCATGTTGCGCCAGGCCGGGTTGTCGTCGACGCCGAAATAGCCGGAATGGATGCGCAGGGCGCGATCGATGGTGAAGAAGTTGTCGATGACCACTTCCTGGTGCATCACTCCGGTCAGCCGCCGGGTGATCCGGTAGTCACGCATGTTGTCGTGGCCGAAGATCCGCACCGCGCCGCCGCCGATGCGGGTGACGCCGACGATCATGTTGATGGTGGTGCTCTTGCCGGCGCCGTTAGGGCCCAGCAGGCCGAAGATTTCGCCGGGCCGGATGGCGAAGGAGATCCCCTTGACCACCTCCGGGCCGTCGAAACGCTTGCGCAGGCCGCTCACCTGCAGGGCGGGCACCGATTGTTCTGCCGCAACCATGTCCATGCGGGGTATAATAGGCGCTGATACGGCAAAGGACAACCGGCGCGGCCGAAGACTTCAGGGAGGAACGACCATGGTCAAGCTCGATCGCATCACCACCGGTGGTGGTGACAGGGGACAGACAAGCCTGGCCGACGGCACCCGGGTGGCGAAACACGCCGTCCGCGTCGAGGCTTACGGCGGGGTCGATGAACTGAACAGCCTGCTCGGGGTAGTGCTGCTCGAGGCGCTGCCGCCGGGGGTCGCCCCGGAACTGGAGCGGATCCAGAACGATCTGTTCGATCTCGGCGCCGATTTCGCCATGCCGCCGGGCGGGCCGTACGAAGAGAAGGCCCTGCGGATCGGCGAACGCCAGGTCCGGCGTCTCGAGGCGGAAATCGAGCGGGCGACCGGCCTGCTCGAACCGCTGGAGAGTTTCGTCCTGCCCGGCGGCACCCGGGCCGGGGCGCTGCTGCACCTGGCCCGCGCCACCGCCCGGCGGGTCGAGCGGCTGGCCTGGCGGCTGGTCGCCGAGGAAGGCGCCGACCGGGTCAATCCCCAGGCGCTGGTCTATCTCAACCGTCTGTCCGATCTCTGTTTCGTCTGGGCCCGCCTGGCCAATGACGGTGGCCGGACCGACCGGCTGTGGCGGCCCCGCGACAACGGCTGAAGGCCAGTCAACCTGAGCCATGAGTGACAACAGTCCCCGGATGACGATAAAACAACATCGGCCGTTTCCTTTTTGGAAACGGCCGATCTGTATGGTTCGATTCATTCGGGCGGGAGCCGGTTCCAGGTTCTGTCAGGGAACCGCGCCAGATACTCAGTCATCCCCGCCCTCTTCCGGCTCCGTCTCGCTGTCATCCCCGTCTTCATCCTCCGTCTTCTTCTTGCCGAAGAAACGGGCCACCCAGATGCCGATTTCGTAGAGCAGGATGAACGGCAACGCCAGAGCGGTCTGGGAAAAGACGTCCGGCGGGGTGAGGATGGCGCCGATGACGAAGCCGATCACCAGGGCGTACTTGCGCTTGGCCGCCAGCCACTTGTAGTCGACGACACCGATGCGGGCGAGAAAGAAGATGATGATCGGCAGCTCGAAGACCATGCCGAAGGCGAACAGCAGCTTGGTGGCGAAGGAGAGGTAGCCCCCCATGGAGAGCATGGGGGCGAGGCTGCCGTCGAGACCGAAGCTGATGAGAAAGGTGAAGATCTGGGGAAAGACGAAGAAAAAGCCGAAATAGGTGCCGACACCGAAGCAGAGACAGCTCGCCAGCACGAAGGGGATCAGGTAGCGTTTCTCGTGCGAATAGAGGCCGGGGGCGATAAAGGCCCACAGCTGCCAGAAGATGACCGGCAGGGCGACGAGAAAGCCGGCCAGGGCGCCGATCTTCATGTAGGTGAAGAAGGGCTCGGTGGCGTTGATGAAGACCAGCGAGCTGCCCTCGGGCAGGGCCGCCTTCACCGGAGTGGCGATGTAGCCGAAGAGCCGGTCGGCGTAGGCGTAGCAGCCGAGAAAGGCGACGAACCAGGAGCAGGCGGCGATCACCAGGCGCCGACGCAGCTCCTCCAGGTGGGTCATCAGGGGAAGCTGCTCGTCATGCACGGTCGCTGTCCTCCCCGGCGGCATCCTTGCTGTCGGTGGTCGTGGACGGTCCGTTGTCGTCGGTGGCGGCCGGCTTTTCGGCAGACGAAGGCCCGTTCTTGGTTTTGGCGGTTGCGGGCGGGGTGACAGGTGCGTAGGGATCGAAGTGATCGAAGTCGGCCGCCGGTTCGCTGCCCGGTGGCTTCAGGCTGCCGCCGCCGAGAATCTGCTCGCGAATCTCACGGCTGCGGGTCTCTTCTTCCAGTGTGTTGCGGAATTCGTCGGTGGCCCGTTTGAATTCCGCCATGGCCCGGCCCAGGGCCCGGGCGATATCGGGCAGTTTGCGTGGTCCGATGACCATCAGGGCGATGGCGAGGATGAGCAGAAGCTCGGGAAAGCCGATGCCGAACATGAAGATCCCTTCCGTCTGAAGTCGGTTGAGAATAGCCCCTATCCTGGGGCAAGTCAAGCCGGTGAAGGGGTGTTAACGGTTTGACATATCAGGGTTTTTCCTCTAGACTTGCGGCCCACGACCGTTTACGGAAGGACTGCCATGAACACGAGCGAAATACAACGGGAAATCCGCCGGCTCTGCGTCGAGCGCAACGCCCTGCTGCTGGCGCACAACTACCAGCGCGACGAGATTCAGGAAATCGCCGATATCACGGGGGATTCCCTCGGACTGTCGATGGAGGCCGCCCGGACCGACAAGGACGTGATCGTCTTCTGCGGCGTACACTTCATGGCCGAGAGCGCCGCCATCCTCGCCCCCGGCAAGACGGTGCTGCTGCCGCGTCTCGACGCCGGCTGTCCGATGGCCGACATGGTCACCGCCGAAGGGCTGCGCGAGCTGAAGGCGCAGCATCCCGACGCCACCGTCGTCACCTACGTCAATTCCAGCGCCGCGGTCAAGGCCGAAAGCGACATCTGCTGCACCTCCTCCAACGCCGTCAACGTCGCCCGTTCTCTCGAGGCGAAAAAACTGCTGCTGGTGCCCGACCGCAATCTCGGCCGCTACATCGCCCGCCACGTGCCGGAGAAAGAGTGCATCTGCTGGGAGGGCTACTGCCCGACCCACGACCGGCTGACCGTCGCCGATGTCGAGCGGGCCCGGGCCGAGCATCCCGACGCCCTGTTCATGGCGCATCCGGAGTGCACGCCGGAGGTGCTGGCGCTGGCCGATCACATCTGCTCGACCAGCGGCATGTACGCCTTCGCCCGTTCGAGCACGGCCCGCAAGTTCATCGTTGGTACCGAGATGGGCATCCTCTACCGGCTGCGCAAGGAGAATCCGGAGAAGGAATTCATCCTGCCCAGCAAGGCCCTGATCTGCCCCAACATGAAACTGACCAGTCTCGAGGACGTGCTGCAGGCGCTGCAGACCATGCAGCCGGTGGTGACCGTCGATCCCGAGACCCGGCAGAAGGCGAAAACCGCCCTCGACCGGATGCTGGCCGTCCCCCGGGACTGACAGGGTTTCGTTTGCCCTCCTTTGCTGACGCCGCCGCGTCGTTTTCCGGGATGGTGACCGGATGAGCGGGGATACCGCCCGAGAAATCCAGCAGGCGACCATTCATTGCGTGGTCGAGGCGTGCCGGCCGCTCGCCGGCCGGGCCGAGGTTCTCGGTCTGCACGGTTCGGCCGGCGCCCATCTGCTGGCCAGCCTGCTGGCGGCCGACGACCGGCCGCTGATGGTGCTGACCGCCGATGCCCGTCAGGGCGCCCGCCTGGCCCGCGACCTGGCGTTCTTCCATCGTCGCGAGAGCGAGGTCGGCCATTTTCCCGCCTGGGAAATGCGCCCCTACGATCCGCTGACCCCGCACCCCGAAATCGAGGCGACCCGGCTGGCCACCCTGGCCGGGATGGCCGCCGGCCGGTTGCGGGCGGTGGTGCTGCCGGTGCGGGCCCTGATGCAGCGGGTGCTGCCGAAACAGGTCCTGCAGGCCCTCAGCCGCGAACTGTGCTGCGGTCGGGAGTATCCCCGGCAGGAGCTGCTGCGCCTGCTCGCCGATCTGGGCTACCAGCCGGCGCCCCTGGTCGAGGATCGTGGAACCTTCTCCGTGCGGGGCGACATCATCGATCTCTTCCCCCCGAACGGCGACCGGCCGCTGCGGCTCGAATTCTTCGGTGACCAGCTCGAACGCATGCGCCCCTTCGATCCGGCCAGCCAGCGGTCGCAGGATGCCGAGATCCCTTCCCTGTCCCTGCATCCGGCGCGGGAGATGATCCTCGCCGGCGAATTTCTCGACCACTTTCTCGACCGGCTGAAACAGCGCTGTGACGAGCTCGGCCTGCCCCGCTCCGCCCGCGAGGCGGTGGCCGAGGAGGCGCGCGAGGGCTATCTGACGCCGGGCCGCTCCTTTCTGCTGCCCCTGGTCTATCCCGGACTCGATACCCTGTTCGACTACGCCGGCGACGCCCGCTGGGTGGTGGTCGACCCGGCCGATGTCGAGCGGGAGGCCGATGCCTTCGCCGCCGAGGTCGAAGAGGGCCAGCGGGCCGCCGAACGGCGCGAAACCCCCTGGGTGCCGGCGGCCAGCCTCTACCTGTCGCCGGAGGAACTCGGCCGGCAGCTGGCGGTGCGGCCGCGTCTCGATTTCTCTTCGCTCCAGGTCTACCGGCTCGATGCCGATCATCCCCTCTTCCGGCTCGAGGCCCGCGGCAACGCCGATCTGCGTCTCGACCCGACGGCCGCCGACGGGGGCCTGGAGGCCCTGGCAGGCCGGCTGCGACGCTGGCTCGACGAACGCTGGCGGCTGCTGCTGGTCTGCCATACCCGGGGGCAGGCCGAACGGCTGGCCGACCTGCTGGCGCCCTACGGCTTTTCCCTGCCGAAAGACCCCGGCTGTCTGACCGCCCTGCCGCAACCCGGGCAGCTGCAGCTGGTGCTGGGAGAGCTGTCGGCCGGCTTCCGGCTGCCGCTGGAAAAGATGGCGGTGGTGACCGAGGAGGAGCTGTTCGGGCCGCGGGTCCGGCGCCGGCGGGGGGGCGAAGAACGGGCGCGGGCGCTGCTGTCGTCCCTGGCCGAGCTGAAGAGCGGCGACCTGGTGGTGCACGTCGATCACGGCATCGGCCGCTACCATGGCCTGGAGCACCTGCGGCTGGGCGAGGTCGAGGGGGATTTCCTGCATCTGGAGTATGCCGGCTCCGACAAGCTCTACCTGCCGATCGACCGCATCGAGAAGGTCCAGAAGTATATCGGTGGCGAAGGGGCGGCCGAACCCCGCCTCGACCGGCTCGGCGGCCAGGGCTGGGAGAAGGCCTGCCTGCGGGCCCGGGCGATGGTGGAAGAGCTGGCCCGCGACCTGCTGCAGATCTACGCCCGCCGCGAGCTGGCCCGTGGTTTTCGCTATTCGCCGCCCGACCGGCTCTACCGGGAGTTCGAGGCGGCCTTTCCCTACGAGGAGACGCCCGACCAGCTGGCGGCGATCGAGGACGTGCTGGCCGACATGACCGGTGACCGGCTGATGGACCGGCTGGTCTGCGGCGACGTCGGCTACGGCAAGACCGAGGTCGCCATCCGCGCCGCCTTCAAGGCGGTGCTCGACGGCCGGCAGGTGGCGGTGCTGGTGCCGACCACCGTCCTGGCCCAGCAGCACCTGGTTTCCTTCCGTCAGCGGCTGCAGGATTTTCCGGTGACGGTGGAGATGGTCTCCCGTTTCGTGCCGCCGGCCCGGCAGAAAGAGATCCTGCAGCGGGTCGCCGCCGGCCGGGTCGACATCCTGATCGGCACCCACCGGCTGCTGCAGCGGGATGTCCGTTTCCGCGAGCTGGGCCTGGTGGTGATCGACGAGGAGCAGCGCTTCGGGGTGGCGCACAAGGAGCGGCTGAAGAAGCTGCGGGCCGAGGTCGACGTCCTCACCCTGACGGCGACTCCGATTCCGCGCACCCTGCACCTGGCCATCAGCGGCCTGCGCGACCTGTCGGTGATCGAGACCCCGCCGGTCGACCGGCAGGCGATCCGCACCTATGTCACCCGTTTCGACGAGGAGCTGGTCGCCGACGCCATCCGCCGCGAGCTGCGGCGCGGCGGGCAGGTCTTCTTCGTCCACAACCAGGTACGGAACATCGGGGCGATGGCCGACTATCTGCGTACCCTGGTGCCGGAGGCGAAGATCGCCGTCGGCCACGGCCAGCTGCCGGAAAAGGAACTGGAGAAGGTGATGGTCGACTTCATTGCCGGCCAGAGCAATGTCCTGGTCTGCTCGACCATCATCGAGAGCGGTCTCGACATTCCCCGCGCCAACACCATCATCATCAACCGCGCCGACTGTTTCGGCCTGGCCCAGCTCTACCAGCTGCGCGGCCGGGTTGGCCGCTCCAGCCAGCGGGCCTACGCCTACCTGCTGATTCCCGGCGAAGGGGCGCTGACCCGGCAGGCGCGGGAGCGGCTGCGGGTGCTGCAGGAGCTGACCGAGCTGGGGGCCGGTTTCCGGGTGGCCAGCCACGATCTCGAGCTGCGCGGTGCCGGCGACCTGCTCGGGGCGCGGCAGGCGGGACAGATCGCCGCCATCGGCTTCGAGATGTACACCGAGCTGCTGCAGGAGACCATCGCCGAGCTGCAGGGACGGGAGAAGGAGGAAAAGGTCGACCCGGAGATCCGGCTCGGCGTCTCCGCCTTCCTGCCGGAGGACTACGTGCCCGACCCCAACCAACGGCTGGTGCTCTACCGCAAGATGGCCGCCGCCGACCAGGAGGAGGACCTCTATCGGGCCGCCGACGAGCTGCGCGACCGGTTCGGCGAGATCCCGCCGCCGGCGCAGCTGCTGCTGCAGGTGATGCGGCTGCGGGTGCTGCTGAAAAAGCTCTGGATCGAGCAGGCCGAATACGACGGCCGCCGGCTGGTCTTCGCCTTCCACGCCAAGACGCCGGTTTCGCCGGAGAGCCTGCTCGATCTGCTGCAGCGGCAGCCGGATCGCTACGGCTTTTCGCCCGACTACCGGCTGACCATCCAGCTCGGCCGGCTGCCGGCCGAGGAGCTGCTGGCGGCGGCGAGAAAAGAATTGCGGCTGCTGTTTGGCGCGTGCTAGGCTGGCCAGCTGTGATGCGCCGTTTCTGCTGTCTGGTTCTGGTCTGGCTGCTGGTGGCGGGGGTGACCGGCTGCCGGCGGGAGACCCCGGACGACCCACCCCTGCTGCGGGTCAACGGCCGGGTGCTTTCCGCCGGCCGGTTCGATCGGGAATTCCACCGCAGCCTGCCGTCCGATCGCCTGCTGTCACCGGAAAAGCGCCGGGAGTTGCGCCGGGCCTTTCTGGCCCAGGTCGTCGACCGGGAACTGATGCTCGCCGAAGCCGATCGCCTCGGGCTGCGGGTTTCCGCCGACGAGCTGGCGCAGGCCCGGCAGGAGATCGAGGGGGCCTACGCCGCCGGCGAGTTCGCCCGCATGCTCGAACGGCGGCAGCTGACTCCCGAGGAATGGCGGCAGCAGCTGCTCGACGAGCTGCGCATCGAGAAGCTGCTCGACCGGCAGGTGCGTTCCCGCGTGGTCATCAGCGAACAGGAAATCGTCTCCTACTACCGTGACCACCGGGAGGAATTCGACCGTCCGCAGCAGGTACGGGCCCGCCAGATCGTGGTAGGCAGCCGCGAGGAAGGCGAGCACCTGCTCGGTCTGCTGCGTCAGGGCGAGTCCTTTGCCGAGGTGGCCCGGAAGCACTCTCTGTCCCCCGATGCCGAGCAGGGCGGCGATCTCGGCTGGTTTCCCCGCGGCCAGATGCCACCCGAGTTCGACCGGACCGTCTTCCGGCTGCCGGTCGGCCGTTTGAGCGATCTGGTGAAAAGCCCTTACGGCTACCACATCTTCCTGGTCGAGGGACGGAGGCCGGCCCGACGGCTGACGCTGGACGAGGCCCGGGACCTGATCCGGGAGCGGCTGCGGTTGCAGGCGGAAAAGGCCGCCTTCCAGAGCTGGCTCGGGGAGCTGCGCCGCCGGGCCCGCATCGAAGTCGATCTGGATAGTCTCGACCGGTCGGCCGCCGGCTGACATGCTGAAACCGCACATCGTCGCCGGCCGGCGACGTCTTGGCTGTTCGGGTATCCCGGAACGAAAGGCTCAACCGATGAAAAGACGACTGCTCATGCTTTTGCTTCTGCTTGCGTCCGCGCTGCCGGCCCGCGCCGAGCTGATCAGCAAGATCGCGGCCGTGGTCAACCAGGACATCATCACGACCTATCAGCTCGATCAGGAAGTGGCCAAGGTGCTGGCGAAGCGGGCACAGGGTGAAAAGCTGAGTCCTCAACAGATGGCGGCACTGCGCCGCACCCTGCTCGACAAGCTGATCGACGAGACCCTGCTGAAGCAGCAGATCGAGGCCCTGGGACTGAAGGTCTCCGAGGCCGAGATCGATGCCGCAGTGTACGATGTGCGGCGGCAGAACAAGCTGACCGAGGAGCAGCTGAAACGGGCACTCGAGGCGCAGGGAATGACCATGGAGAGCTACCGGGAGAAGCTGCGGCAACAGATTCTGCGGCTGAAACTGGTCGGTCGCCAGGTGCAGAGCAAGATCGACATCACCGACAGCGACATCCGCGAGTATTTCCGTGCCCATATCGACGAGTTTCGTGAACCGCCCTATGTCCGGTTCTCGCACCTGATCATCACCCTGCCGGAGAAGGCCGATGCCCGGCGTGTGGCCGAGGCCAGGGAACTGGCGCAAAAGGCTCTGGCCCGGTTGCAGGGAGGCGAGACTCTGGAGTCGGTGGTCGAGGATCTTTCAGGGCGCGGGCTGGCCATCGGCGGTGACATGGGCCGCTTCAAGGAGAGTGAGCTGTCACCGGAGATTCGCCGGGCTCTGCAGGGGATGCAGGTCGGCGACTACAGTCAGCCGTTGGAGATGGCCAAGGGGTTCATGATTTTCCGGGTTGACGAGCGGGTGCCGGGGCATATCCGCAATTTCGACCTGGTCAAGTCGGAGATTCGCCAGAAACTGATCGATGAGGCCCGCGAGCGCGAGTTCAAGAAATGGAGTACCTCGCTGAAGAAGGAGGCCTATATCGATATCCGGATATAAGTTTTCTTCAGGAGTCAGGAGTCAGGAGTTGCGTGTTACGCGTTACGTGTTACGTGTTACAG
>CAYTVY010000023.1:0-25653 GCA_964441925.1 uncultured Geothermobacter sp. | reverse complement strand
GGCGACACCTTCCATGCGGTGAAAGACGAGAAGTCGGCCAAGGAGGTCGCTCAGCACCGGGCCCAGAAGCTGCGCGAGGCCGAACTGGCCAAATCGAGCAGGATCTCCCTCGAACAGCTCTATGCCCGCATCCAGCAGGGCGACGTCAAGGAACTCAAAGTCATCATCAAGGCCGATGTCCAGGGCTCGGTCGAGGCGGTGCGGGAATCGCTGCTCAAGCTGTCGACCGACGAGTGCCGGCTGGTGGTCATCCATACGGCGGTCGGCGGCATCACCGAGAGCGATATCAGCCTGGCTTCGGCTTCCGATGCCATCGTCCTCGGTTTCAATGTCCGTCCCGAGCCGAAGGCGGCGGCCATGGCGGAGGCCGAGGGCGTCGACATCCGGCTCTACAACATCATCTACGACGCCGTGGCCGACATCAAGAACGCCATGGAGGGGCTGCTGGCACCGACCCTGAAAGAAGTGGAGCTCGGTCGGGTCGAGGTGCGCGAGACCTTCCACATCTCCAAGATCGGCACCATTGCCGGATGCTATGTCCTGGACGGCAAGGTCACCCGCAATGCGCACGTCCGGCTGGTGCGGGACAGCGTGGTGATCTACGAGGGCAAGCTGAGCAGTCTCAAGCGGTTCAAGGACGATGCCCGCGAGGTGGCGGCCGGTTACGAGTGCGGTATCGGGCTGGAGAACTACAACGACATCAAGGTCGGCGACATCATCGAGGCGTTCGAGATCGAAGAGGTCAAGACCACCCTCGATGGCTGATCGATGTTCGTCGGCGTGTTGCAGCTCGACCTGAACATCTACCAGGTCGCCAGCCTCAAGGAGAAGAGGGCAGTGATCAGGAAGATCCTGGCCCGCCTGCGCAACCGCTTTCCGGTGAGCGCCGCCGAGGTCGGTCTCCACGACAGCTGGCAGCGCGCCACCCTCGGCATCAGTGTCGTCGCCGTCGAACGCGACATGATCGAAACATTTTTCGAACGGATCGAAGCGGAGATCGAAGGTTCCGGCCTGGCCGATCTCGGCGAGCGCCGCGGCGAGATCCTGCGGTTCTAGATCCCGGATTCAGAAGAAACGGATAGCCGATTTGGAATACCATCGTTCCCAGAGAGTCGCCGAACTGCTGCAGCAGGAGATCTCCCGCATGGTGCAGTTCGAACTGAAGGATCCGCGACTGGGGTTTGTCACCATCACCGCCGTCGATGTCACCACCGACGTTCAGTTCGCCCGGGTCTATTTCACCGTCGTCGGTGACGAGGGCGCGCGGCGCGACTCGACGGCGGCGCTGGAGCGTGCCGCCGGCTTCATCCGCCGGCAGCTCGGCAAGCGCCTGCACATGCGTACCGTGCCCGAGCTGTCGTTCCGCTACGATCACTCGCTGGAAAGGGGAAACCGCATCGAGGCGCTGCTGCGCTCCCTGCGCGAGGAAGGGAACGATGGTTCGGAAGATCGCTGAACTGATTCGGAACCATCGGCGGTTCCTGGTCGCCGCGCACGGCAAGCCCGACGGTGACGCCCTGGCCGCCACCCTGGCTCTGACCCATGCCCTGAAACGCATGGGCCGGGAGGTCGTCGCCTACAACCAGGATCCGCCTCCCGCCGATCTGCGGTTCCTGCCGGGCAGCGAGCTCCTGGTGACGGAGCTGCCGGCCGGCGCACGTTTCGATGTCGGTTTCATCCTCGACGCCGGCAGCCTCGACCGGGCCGGCAGCCATTTGCGGGATTGCTGCCAGGTGCTGGTCAACATCGACCACCATCCACATTCCGAGCCTTTCGGCGCCTTCAACTATGTCGACGAGAGGGCCTGCGCGACCGGCGTCCTGGTCTACCGGATCCTGGACGCCATGGGGTACGCCTTCGATCTGTCGGTGGCGACCTGCGTCTACACCGCCATTCTGTCCGATACCGGCTCTTTCCGCTATTCGAACGCCGACCGGGAAGCCTTCGAGGTTGCCGGCCGGATGGTCGACCTCGGCGTCGATCCCTGGATGATCTCCTCCCGGCTCTACGAAAGCCAGCCCGAGCAGCGCCTGCACCTGCTCGGCATGGCGCTCGGCACCCTCGAAGTCTCGTCTTGCGGCCGCTACGCCTCGCTGACCGTCACTCTCGACATGTACCAGATGACCGGTGCCACGGCCGAACATACCGACCGTTTCGTCAACTATCCCCGCTCGATCGAGGGGGTCGAGGTCGCCCTGTTCTACCGCCAGGTCGCGGACAAGCGCTTCAAGGTCGGTTTCCGTTCCCGCGGCCGGGTCGATGTCGGCGCCATCGCCCGCCGGCTCGGTGGCGGCGGCCATCACAACGCCGCCGGTGCGCTGGTCGACGGCAGTATCGACCTGGTCAAACAGAAAGTTTCCCGGCTGCTGACACCGGCTCTTGCGGCACTCTGATGAACGGTCTGTTGCTGATCGACAAGCCCGAAGGAATCAGTTCCTTCGATGTCATCCGGCGTGTGCGTCGTGTTTCCGGAGTCAGGCGGGTGGGGCACGGCGGCACCCTCGATCCCTTCGCCAGCGGCCTGCTGACCGTCGCTCTCGGCAGCGCGACCCGGCTGCTCGAGTACCTGCTCGGCAGCGACAAGACCTACCGCGCCACCATGCGGCTGGGCCAGCAGACCGACACCCAGGACCTGACAGGCGAAGTCATCGCCGAAAGCCGGCCCGAGGAGGGGACGCTGGCCCGGCTCGACGAGGTGCTGTCCCGTTTCGTCGGGGAGATCGAACAGACGCCGCCGATGTACTCGGCGCTGAAGAAGGACGGAGTGCCGCTCTACAAGCTGGCACGACGGGGCGAGGAAGTCGGGCGGCGGCCGCGTCGGGTACGGATTCATGCATTGCTTCTGGAGGGGGTTCAGGGGTACGATGTCACTTTCGAGGTGCGCTGTTCCAAGGGAACCTATGTGCGGACCCTGGCGCACGACATCGGCCTGGCCCTCGGTTGCGGGGCACACCTGCGCTCCCTGCGCCGGCTGGCTGCCGGCGCCTTCGATGTCGATGACGCCCTGTGCTTCGACGAGCTCGCGGCGATGGACCGCGGGCAGCTGCGTCACCGGCTGCTGTCTCCCCTGCAGGCGATGACCGGCCATCCGGTCGCCCGGCTCGATGACGAGGGGGCCCGCCGGGCCCGCAACGGCCGCCCGCCCGCACCAGAGCAGGTCGAGCTGCCCGCGTCGCTGGTGCCCCCGGCCACCGTCTGCCTGGTGCACGGGCAAGAGCTGGTGGCGGTGGCGGAGTACCGGCACGATGACGGCCGGGAGCCCGTCGGCAGGCTGCGGCTGTGCAAGGTTTTCAGCGCCCCTTAACTGCTTTACAGGGCAGGGGTTTTGTGATAAAAGTCCCGATGTTTCGCCGCCGTGACGGGCGGTGACCACACAAACACAACGTCAGAAGGAGGTGGCAAGGTGCTCGCCACGGAACAGAAACAGAACATTATCGCCAAATTTCAGAAACATGAAGGGGATACCGGTTCGCCGGAAGTCCAGATCGCCCTCCTTTCGGAGCGGATCAACTATCTGACCGAACATTTTCGCACCCACAAGAAGGACCATCATTCCCGGCGCGGCCTGCTGAAGATCGTCGGCCAGCGTAGACGCCTGCTCGACTATCTCAAGCGCAAGGACGTCGAACGGTATCGCGCCATCATCAAGGAACTCGGCATCCGTCGCTAAACGGGCAGCAGGTTCTTCGTCTGGACGAAGGGCGGCTGCCCTTCCTGTTTCAGGGGCGGGGAGGTTGTCCTAAGAGAGGGTTCCGTGCCACCTCGCGGGTACGGATTCTGTCTCAGGCCATCCTCCTTCAAGCCGAAACCGGTTCCAGTCCGGGGAACCTGCCGTCCTGCGTACGCATGCCACAACCCACAACATAGGTTCGAGGAGGATACTCATGGCCTACCAGAAGGTACAGATCGACTTCAACGGCCAGCCCCTGGTCCTGGAGACGGGCAAGATGGCCCGCCAGGCGGACGGGGCTGTTGTCATCACCTACGGCGGAACCAAGGTGCTGTGCACCGCCGTCTCCGCCAGGAAGATGCGGGAAGGGCAGGACTTCTTTCCGCTGACCGTCAACTACCAGGAAAAGTTCTACGCCGCCGGAAAGATTCCCGGCTCCTTTTTCCGTCGCGAGCGCGGCGCCACCGAGCGGGAGACCCTGATCTGCCGCCTGATCGACCGGCCGATGCGGCCGCTCTTCCCGAAGGGCTATCTCTTCGAGACCCAGATCATGCCGACGGTCATCTCGGCCGATCTGGTCAATGATCCCGACACCCTGGCGATGGTTGCCGCCTCGGCCGCCGTCGTCGTTTCCGACATCCCCTTCGAAGGGCCCATCGCCGCCGTGCGCGTCGGCCGGGTCGACGGCCGGCTGATCGCCAATCCGACCAACGCCCAGCGCGCCGAGAGCGATCTCGAGATCGTCGTCTCCGGCAGCCGGGACGCCGTGATGATGGTCGAGGGCGAAGCCGACCTGATCTCCGAGGACGACATGCTCGAAGCGATCTTCTTCGGGCACCAGGCGCTGCAGCCCCTGATCGATCTGCAGGAGCAGCTGCAGAAGGCCGCCGGCAAGGAGAAACGCCCCTTCGAGAGTCCACAGACCGATCCCGAGCTGGAGAAGCGGGTGCGCGAGCTGGGCGAGGAGGCGCTGAACCGGGCGATCCGGATCCGCACCAAGCAGGAGCGCTACGCGGCCATCGACCAGGTGAAGCAGGACGTGCTCGAGGCACTCGGTGAAGAGTACGCCGAGCGGGCCGACGAGGTCGCCGACATTCTCGGCTCCCTGTCCAAACAGCTGGTGCGGCGGATGATCGTGCAGGAGAAGGTGCGTATCGACGGCCGTGACTTCACCACCGTGCGGCCGATCAGCTGCGAGGTGGGCATTCTGCCCCGGGCGCACGGCAGCGCCCTGTTCACCCGGGGGGAGACTCAGGCCCTGGTGGCCCTGGCCCTCGGCACCGCCATGGACGAGCAGCGTCTCGACAATGTCCAGGGCATGGAATACAAGCAGTTCATGCTGCACTACAACTTCCCGCCGTTCTGCGTCGGCGAGACCAGCATGCGGCTGTTCCCCGGCCGGCGCGAGATCGGGCACGGGTTCCTCGCCGAGCGCTCGGTGGCCAGCATCCTGCCGAAGCACGAGGACTTCAGCTACACCATCCGGCTGGTGTCGGACATCCTCGAGTCGAACGGTTCGTCCTCGATGGCCAGTGTCTGCGGTGCCTCCCTGGCGCTGATGGACGGCGGCGTGCCGGTCAGGGACGCCATCGCTGGCATCGCCATGGGGCTGATCAAGGAAGGGGACGATGTCGTGGTCCTGTCCGACATCCTCGGTGACGAGGATCACCTCGGCGACATGGACTTCAAGGTCACCGGCACCGCCGATGGTGTGGCCGCGCTGCAGATGGACATCAAGATCTCCGGTGTCGACCGCGAGATCATGAAGCGGGCCCTGCAGCAGGCACGGGAAGGGCGGATTCACATCCTGGCGGAGATGGCCAAGGCCATCGACCGGCCGCGTCCCGAGCTGTCGCCGCACGCGCCGCGCATCACCACGGTCCAGGTCAAGTCGGAGCAGGTCCGCACCATCATCGGCCCGGGCGGCAAGACCATCCGCGGCATCATCGACGCCACAGGCTGCCAGATCGACATCGACGACAGCGGCCGGGTCAACATCTTCGCCACCGACGAGGAAGCGGCCAAGGCGGCGGTGCGGATGGTCAAGGAACTGACCGCCGAACCGGAAGTCGGCCAGCTCTACAAGGGGACCGTCAAGCGGATCATGGAATTCGGCGCCTTCGTCGAAATCCTGCCCGGCACCGACGGTCTGGTGCACATCTCCGAACTGGCCAAGGAGCGGGTCCGCTCCGTCACCGACGTGGTGAAGGAGGGTGACGAAATCCTCGTCAAGTGCATCGGCATCGACAAGCAGGGCAAGATCAAGCTCTCCCGCAAGGAGGCCCTGGGCGAGAAGATGCCCGAGGCCTGATCCGACTGCCGGGCATGATAAGGTCGACCCGTCTCGATAACGGGATTCTCGTCCTGTCCGAAAACATGCCGGGTGTCCGCTCCGTTTCCCTGGGATACTGGTTCCGGAGCGGCTCCCGGCATGAGCCTGTCGAGCTGAACGGCATCACCCATTTCATCGAGCACATGCTCTTTCGTGGTACCACCAGCCGCAGTGCCCACGCCATCGCCCGGGAAATGGATGCCGTCGGCGGCTTCCTCAACGCCTTCACCAGCCGGGAATTCTGCTGTTTCTACGCCAAGGTCCAGGGGGACAAGCTGCCCCTGGCCATGAATCTGCTGGCCGACATCCTGCTCCATTCGCGTTTCGAGGCCGCGGAGATCGACAAGGAGAGGCGCGTCATCCTGCAGGAACTCCACATGGTCGAGGAGACGCCGGAGGACTGCATCCACGACCTCTACAGCCAGCTCTTCTGGCAGGGGCATTCCCTCGGTCTGCCGACTTCGGGCAAGGCGGAGAATGTCGGCCGGTTCGGGCGGGAGCAGATCGTCGCCTACTTCGCCGAGCATTTCACCGCCGACCGGCTGATGGTCTGTGCCGCCGGTGACGTGCAGCACGAGGATCTGGTCGCCGCGGCGGAAAAGCTGCTGTCGGCGATGCCCGGCGGCGACATCGATCTGGTCGAGCCGCCACCGGCGCCGACCCGGAAAATCGCCGTCGAGAAACGCTCCATCGAACAGGTCCATTTCTGTCTCGGCACCCAGGCCGTGTCGCAGGCCCATCCCGACCGGTTCGCCTGCTTTTTGCTCAACGCCATTCTCGGCGGCGGCATGAGCTCGCGGCTCTTTCAGTCGATCCGCGAGGAACACGGGCTGGCCTATGCGATCTACAGCTACCTGAGCACCCATCTCGACGCCGGCAGCCTGGTCGTCTATACGGCGACCGCACCGGATGATTGCGAACGGGCGATCGAGCTGGTTCTGCAGGAGCTGCGCCACCTCAAGACGCAGCCGGTCGACCGGGGGCTGCTCGATGACACCCGCGAACGGCTGAAGGGCAACCTGGTCCTTTCCCTCGAGAGTACCGACAACCGCATGACCCGGCTGGCGAAAAACCAGTTCTATCTCGGCCGGCAGCCGGATATCGATCAGGTCCTGGCCGCTTTCGACCGGGTCAGCGCCGAGGACGTTCTCGAACTTGCCGGCCGCATCCTGGAGGAGACGAGCCTGAACCTGCAGGTTCTGGGACCGGTCGATGCCGACCGCTTCTCCCGCGCCGGTTTTCCCCTGACGATCTAGACGATGACGAGTCCGACCATTCGCATCAAGCGGCTTCGTAACGGAGCCATGCTCCCCCGCTACATGACCGCCGGCGCGGCCGGCATGGATCTCTACGCCTGTCCGGATGCCCCCCTGGTGCTGGCCCCCGGTGAGCGGGCCCTGGTGCCGACCGGTCTGGCGATGGAGATTCCTGACGGCTACGAGGGGCAGGTCCGTCCCCGGTCGGGGCTCGCCCTGCGCCTCGGTCTGGGCATGGTCAACGCTCCCGGCACCATCGATGCCGATTACCGCGGAGAGGTGGGGGTTCTGCTGATCAATCTCGGCCGGGAAACGGTGACCATCCACCCCGGGGAGCGCATCGCCCAGCTGGTCATCGCACCGGTGGTGCGGGCCCGGCTGCTCGAAGTCGACGAGCTCGTCCCGACCGAGCGTGGTGCGGGCGGATTCGGCCATACCGGCCGTGGCAAGGGAGACGGTAATGACTGAACACGAGCGTCCGGAGGAGTTGCTGAGTTTTCCCTGCGATTACCAGTTCAAGGTCTTCACCGACCGGACCGACACCGGCGCATTCCGCCGCCGCATGGTCGAAACGGCGCGAAACGTGGTCGACGATTGCCGGCCGTCGGTGGCGGAGCGTTCCAGCTCCCGTGGTCGCTACACCTGTTTCACCATGACGGTCAGGGTCGGCAGCCGGCGGCAGATCGATGGCATCTACCGGATGTTGCGGTGCCTGGAAGGGGTCTGCTGCCTGCTCTGAGCTGGCCGCCGGGGAAGGACTTGCCGAAGCCGTCGGCTCGGTGTATTCTCCGAACGACATTCCATCGAATCTGACGAATCCCAAAGGTGCCCCATGCTGCTGCGAATCAATCCGGAAAATCCTCAGATGCGTCTGATCAACCGGGCGGTCGACGTCCTCAGGCAGGGAGGGGTCATCGCCTATCCGACCGACACCGTCTACGGCATCGGCTGCGACATCTTCAACCGCAAGGGGGTCAAGAAGATCTACCAGATCAAGCAGCGCGACCCGCGCAAGCCGTTCTCCTTCATCTGTTCCGACCTTTCGGAGGCGGCCAATTACGCCCACGTCAGCAACTTTGCCTTCAAGCTGATGAAGCGCCACCTGCCCGGTCCCTACACCTTCGTCCTCGAGGCCACCCGGGTGGTGCCCGACCTGCTGACGACGCGACAGAAGACAGTCGGCATCCGCATTCCCGCTCATCAGATCCCCCTGGCCATCGTCCGTGAACTGGGGCATCCGCTGGTGACCACCAGCGCCAACCTGTCGGGCAGCGACACCATCGAGGATCCGGATGACATCTTCGACCGGATGGGGCGGCTGCTCGACTGCGTCATCGACGGCGGCATCCTCACCGGAGAACCCTCGACCGTCATCAGTCTGGTCGACGACCGGCCGGAGGTCCTGCGTCCCGGGTGCGGTCCGGTGGACTGGCTGGAGGTCTGAACCGTGGCGGCGGCCGGCAAGGAGATCGTTGTCGCCTTCTCGGAGATGCGTTTCGTGCGGCCAGACTGGTCGGTGCGTTTCGACTGGGATGAAGTGCGGGCGTTTCTCGAAAGACAGCGGGAAGAGCTGGCCCCTCTCGGCATCCGGCTGAAGGTGGAGAGGGAGCCTTCGCGGCAGATCGACATCAACGGCTACGGCGATCTGCTCAACGCCGTGCGCCTGCGTTCGTCGCGGGACGGGCTCGGCAATCCCTGCCTCGGACATATCATCGGGGTCAGCCCCGGATGCGACTTTCTCGCCGACCTGAAGCGCGGCATCGGCCGCATCGCCTTTGCGCCGGAGATGATCGCTCCCGACAGCGAGTACCGCAAGGTCTGCCACAACTGCGGTTGCGGCTGCTGAGGCGGCGAATCTTTCGTCCCGTACTTCCTTGATCCCCGCTCGTTCCGTCTCCCCCCTGGCTCAGGTAAAGGTCAGCTTGCGTTCGAGATCGGTCGAATGACTGACCCGCTTGGCCTGTTCCAAGGTGATGATGTCGTGCTTGAGCAGATGGATCAGATGCTGGTCCATGGTCTGCATCCGGTACTGCACCCGGCCGTTCTCGATATGTTTTTCGATCTCTTCCAGCCGCCCCTCGCGAATGCAGGCCTCGATGGTGGTCGTATTGCGCATGATTTCCACCACCGGCAGGATGTGCTCGCCCGACTTGTCTTTCACCAGGCGCAGCGAGATGGTGGCCACCAGGATCTCGGCGAGGCGCTGCAGCACGATCTCCTGGGCTTCCGGCGGGAAGAAGCCGGTCAGCCGGCTGATGGTCGAGGTGGCGCTCTGGGTGTGCAGGGTGGAGAGGACCAGATGGCCGGTCTCGGCCGCCCGCAGACAGGCCTCGGCGGTTTCGGTGTCGCGCATCTCGCCAACCATGATCACGTCCGGGTCCATGCGCATGGCGGCCTTGAGGGCCTCGGAGAAACTCCGAGTATCGATGCCGATCTCCCGCTGGACGATGCAGCTCTTGTTGGACTTGAAGACGAATTCGACGGGATCTTCGATAGTTATGATGTTGTAGGTGAAGCGTTCGTTCATGTCCCTGAGCATGGACGCCAGGGTGGTCGACTTGCCGTTTCCCGTCGGGCCCGTCACCAGGATCAGGCCGTTGGGAGCCTGGACGATTTCCTCGAGTACCGAGGGCAGGTGCAGCTCCTTGTAGGTGCCGACGTGTGGCGGAATGACCCGCATGACGATGCCGTAATGGCCGCGCTGGCGGAAGATGCTGACCCGGAAGCGGCCGCCGTGCGACAGGGCGTAGGAGGTGTCGAGCTCGTCCGGCCCGTCCGGCAGGTCGCGTCCGTGCTGGGCGAGGATGGTGCGGGCGATGAATTCGGTGTCCTGGGGAGTCAGTTCCGGCAGCCGGGAACGGATCAGCTGCCCCCGACCGCGGAAGAAGGGCGGATTGTCGACCTCGAAGTGAACGTCGGAAACCTTTTTGTCGAAAGCGATCTCCAGAATCTGCGAAAGCGTCTTGGCATCCATGTGATGACTCCGATGTCGAAGAGGTGAATGACGGCCGTCAGGTGCTGCGCTTTTCGATCTGTTTGCGCAACAGGGCATTTTCCAGCGACAGCCCCGCCTGGCAGGCCATGATTTCGAAGATGTTCGCCGGGATCGGCTTCGGCTCCTCGTTGCCGAAATCGGCATAGGTGATCGAGACCACCTTGCCGCGTACCTTCATCGGCAGCAGCAGAATGCGGGGGGAGGCAGGGGGACCGACCCGTTCGTACAGCCGGGCCAGGCCGTGGTCGTCGCAGTCGGCGAAGAAGATGTGGCCGCCGGTGACGACCCGCGCCAGTACAGAGTTGTCGTCGAGCGGAAAACTGAAGCCCAGCGAGGAGCGGTTGTCGAGACTGTCGCCGAAGCCGAGACACTTTTCCACGTGCATGCCCCGCGAGGAGACGATCATGGTCAGGGCCCGGGAAAAGAATTTCCGCACCACCCGCAGCAGGGCGTAGGAGACATCGGGGGCGTCCTTGAGTCCCTGCAGTTCGCTCAGCTGCTCCCGGATCGATTCCGTCAGCGCCGACGGCTGAGCCGCCAGGCGGCGCACCAGGCAGGCGAAGGCCTCGAGAAAGAGGATCATCTCGTCGACGAAGCGGTCGCTTCCCACCGACAGGTCGGGCTTGGGCAGGACCGCGCTGGCGCCCTCGCGGATCGCCTGCAGCAGGAATATCGTCTGTCCGGGATTGCCCATCTGGATCAATGGAACGTCCGGGTAGCGCCGGCGGATCTTCTGCCGCAGGGTGGAAAGCTCGGTCGGGGAGAAACCGGTGGTGCCGCTGTCGGGTGCGTCGAGCACCAGCACCGGCATGATGCTCTTGGCCAGGGACTGGTCGAGGATCGGGACCAGGTCCGATTCACTCTGCGACGAAAAGCTCATCAGGCCGGTGTGGCGACAGGCGGTGGTGGCCGTGTGCCGGGTGAAGGGATCCTGGCTGAAGAGCACCACGCCCTGGCGCTGGATGTCGATTCTGGCCCCGGCGGTGGTGGCCGGACTGTTGGCGTAGCTGGTGAGAAAATCGGCCAGGCGCCGCTGGTCGGCCTCCGGGAGCCGGGGCAGGAACCTGGCCACCGCCTGACGGTGTTCTTCGGCTTCGTCCCGGTCCTCGAGGGTGGTGAACACCTCGGGGATCCGCGGCTCGATCCGGTCGAGAACGTCGAGGCCGAGATCTTCGGCCGAGATGCCGGTTTTCTCGTCGTCCGGCGGCTGTTCCGTCGCCGCGGCCGGTCCGGAACGGTCCCCGGAGGACGGTGGGGCGGTCTCGTCGTCGAAAATCCCGGCGGCGAGCTCGCCGTCACGCATCTTCTCATCGTAGATGCGCAGGGCGTCCATGAGGATGTTCTGGGTGTCGAGATTGATCTCCTGGTGGCACTTCTCCGGAAAATAGCGGTATTCGTCGGCGATGACGCTGTTGTCGAGGTCGAGGGTGAAGGTGCCGCTTTCCCAGGTCAGGATCTCGACGATGGTCAGCTCGATGAGGATTTCCAGCCCCCGATAGGCGTCCTCGCGTGACAGTCGACCCGATTCGATGAGGGTGGCGATCAGCGGTTTGCGTTGCTCGCCCGCCTCCTGCTGCGCCCGGAGGGCCCATTCGCGGTCTTCGGGCGTGATGGCTTTCATCTCGACCAGAATCTGGCCGATGCGCACGCTGAGGTTCGAATGGTTGGCGCTGACGATGTAGCCTTCGCTGAAGACCAGCTGACTCTGCCGGCCGTTCCCCTGGACGGTCAGGGTGCCGGACTTGCGGGTCGAGTGCAGCAGCTGGATGACGTCGACTATGGGCAGGTGTTCGAGGTCGCCGGTAAAGGACATCTTGGTTCGCCTGTGCAAGAGGAGCCCGCGGCCGGGCCGGTTGGGAACATTCACCTGAAATTTCAGACGGTTCTGTTTTACATACCTTTTCGGCGGCCGGATTTCAAGTCACAAGTCCCTTTTTCTGTCCGGTTGCGCTGACGGCGGAATCGGCGCTTGACAAAAAAGCCCGGCTCGATTGAGCCGGGCTTTTCTCTTCCTGGTGCCGAAGGCGAGACTCGAACTCGCACGGCCGGATGGCCACCACCCCCTCAAGATGGCGTGTCTACCAGTTCCACCACTTCGGCAGGCGACGTATTTATACAGATTCACCTCAGGTGTGTCAACCGCCTTGAATTATTTTTTTTCTGCCGCTGCCGCCGGGGTCGGAGCCGCGGCCGGAACACTGTCGGCGGCCTTGGGCGCGACGACGTCGGGCATGACGCTCGAAGCCCCGGGCAGACCATGGAAGTAGGCCAGGATGAGGCTCGTCAGCATGAAGATGACGGCGGCGGCGGTGGTCAGTTTGGCGATGAACGACTGGCCGCCGGTGGCGCCGAAGACGGTCTGGGAGGCACCGGCACCGAACGAGGCGCCGAGTTCGGCCCCCTTGCCCGAGCCCTGCAGCAGGACGATGACGATCAGGGCGATGCAGACGACAACATGCAGAAAGACCAGGAAAGTGACCATGATGTTACGACAAGGCTCCTTTGGTTGAATTGGGCGCAACGCTGGACTCTAGCACAAAACGCCGCCGCAAAAAAGCCCAAAATGCCCGCGAAAACCGACGGTCAGCCGCCGCGGGCGAAATTCATGATGCGGATGAAGTCCCCGGCCTGCAGACTGGCGCCACCGACCAGGGCGCCGTCGATGTTCTCCCGGGCCATCAGACCGTCGATGTTCGCCGGCTTGACACTGCCGCCGTAGAGGATCCGTATCGCCTCGGCCTCGCGCTGGCCGAAGAGGCCGCCGATCAGTCCGCGGACGAAGCTGTGTGCCTCCTCGGCCTGGTCACTGCTCGCCGTGCGGCCGGTGCCGATGGCCCAGACCGGCTCGTAGGCGATGACCACCCGCGCCATCTGTTCGCCGTCCAGGCCTTTGAGCCCTTCGCTGACCTGAGTTCTGAGCACGTCGTACATCCGGTCCTGTTCGCGCTCTTCCAGGGTTTCGCCGATACAGAGAATGACCCGCAGGCCCGCCGCCAGGGCGGCATGAACCTTCCGGTTGATGAGAGCGTCGTCTTCACCGAAGATCTTGCGCCGCTCGGAGTGGCCGAGAATGACGTGGCTGCAGCCGGCGTCGACCAGCATCGAAGGGGCGACCTCGCCGGTGAAGGCCCCCGATTCTTCGCAGTAGCAGTTCTGGCCCGCCACCTGCAGGACGCTGCCGGCGGGCAGGGCGCCGGCCACTCCGGCCAGGGCGGTGAAGGGCGGGGCGACGATCACCTCGACATCGTCGAGGGCCGCGGCCGCCGCGGCCAGTTCGGCCACCAGGCCGGTCGCCTCGGCTATGGTCTTGTGCATCTTCCAGTTGCCGGCAATGATCGGTTTGCGCATGGCTTCTCTCTCCGTTTCATCCCTTGTCGGTCAGGGCCGTGATGCCGGGCAGTTCCTTGCCCTCGAGAAACTCGAGGGAAGCACCGCCGCCGGTCGAAATGTGCGTCATCTTCTCCTGCAGGCCGGTCTTGTTGACGGCGGCCACCGAGTCCCCGCCGCCGATGATCGACAGGCAGCCGCTTTCGGCCAGGGCGCGGGCGATGGCCAGGGTGCCACCGGCGAAGGCGTCGAACTCGAACACGCCCATCGGGCCGTTCCAGACCACGGTCCGGGCGCCGGCGATGATCCGGGCATAGTCCTGCCGGGTGCGCGGACCGATGTCGAGGCCCATCAGCCCGTCGTCGATGGCGGCGCCGTCGCTGACCTGCGGCGCGGCATCGGCGGAAAAACTGTCGGCCAGCAGATGGTCCTGCGGCAGCCGGAGGTCGACCTTGCGGGCTTCGGCCTTGGCCAGCAGCTCCTTCGCCAGGTCGACCTTGTCCTGTTCGACCAGCGATTTGCCGACGGCGATGCCTTTGGCCCGCAGGAAGGTGTAGGCCATGCCGCCGCCGACGAGCAGCGCATCGACCTTGTCCAGCAGGTTCTCGATGACCAGGATCTTGTCGCTGACCTTGGCGCCGCCGATGACGGCGACGAAGGGACGTTCCGGGCTGGCCAGGGCCTGTCCGAGATAGCGGATCTCCTTTTCCAGCAGATAGCCGGCGACGGCCGGTTTCAGATAGCGGGTGACACCGGCGGTCGAGGCGTGGGCACGGTGGGCGGTGCCGAAGGCGTCATTGACGTAGATTTCGGCCAGGCCGGCCAATTGCCGGCAGAAGGCGTCGTCGTTGGCCGTCTCGCCGGCGTGAAACCGCAGGTTTTCCAGCAGGACCACCTCGCCGTCCTTCATGTCGCCGATCAGGGCCTCGACCTCGGCGCCGATGCAGTCGGGGGCCATGGCGACCCGGCGGCCGAGCAGTTCCGCCAGATGCGGCGCCACCGGTGCCAGACTGTATTTGCTGTCGGGTTTTCCCTTGGGGCGGCCGAGATGGGAGGCCAGAACGACCCTGGCGCCGGCGTCGATCAGCCGCCGGATGGTCGGCAGGGCGGCCCGGATGCGGGTGTCGTCGGTGATCCGCGCCTGCTCGTCGAGGGGCACGTTGAAGTCGACACGGCAGAAAACCTTCTTTCCCGCGGGATCGATATCATCGATGGTCAGTTTGTTGAACACGGTCATATCCTCCGGTGTGATGCAATCAAAAGGGCAGGTCTTGCGACCTGCCCGGCGCTTCTCCCGGGTCAGCGGGATGCGATATGGCGGACCAGGTCGAGCACCCGGTTCGAATAGCCCCATTCATTATCGTACCAGGCAAGAACCTTGACAAGATTGTTCTCCATGACCATGGTCGACAGGGCGTCGAAGGTGGCCGAGACGCTGCTGCCTTTCAGGTCGATGGAGACCAGCGGCAGTTCACAGTAGTCGAGCACCCCTTTCAGGCTGCCTTCGGCGGCTTCCTTCATGGTGGCGTTGACCTGCTCGACGCTGGTCGTCTTTTCGGTTTCGACCACCAGGTCGACGAGTGAGACATTGGGCGTCGGCACCCGCACGGCCATGCCGGTCAGCTTGCCGTTCAGTTCGGGCAGGACCAGACCGACCGCCTTGGCGGCGCCGGTGGTGGTCGGAATCATCGACAGCGCCGCCGCCCGTGCCCGGCGCAGATCCTTGTGGGGAAGATCGAGAATGCGCTGGTCGTTGGTGTAGGCGTGCACGGTGGTCATCATGCCGCGGCGGATGCCGAAGTTCTCGTGCAGCACCTTGGCGACCGGGGCCAGGCAGTTGGTGGTGCACGAAGCGTTGGAAACGATCTGGTGGCTGGCGGGATCGTAGTCCTCGTGGTTGACTCCGAAACAGAAGGTGGCATCGACCTCCTTGCCGGGAGCGCTGATCACCACCCGTTCGGCGCCGGCCTCCAGATGCTTGGCGGCATCGGCCCGTTTGGTGAACAGCCCGGTCGACTCGATGACGATGTCGACACCAAGTTCCTTCCAGGGAAGGTTGGCCGGATCCCTTTCGCTGCACACCCGCACCCGACGGCCACCGACGACGATAAAATCGCCTTCGACGCGAACGTCTTCGGCCAGCGGTCCGTGCACCGAGTCGTATTTGAGCAGGTGGGCGAGGGTGGCGGGATCGGTCAGGTCGTTGATGGCGACGAACTCGAGCCGATCGTCGTCGAGGGCCGCGCGCAGAACGTTGCGTCCGATACGTCCAAATCCGTTGATTGCGACTTTAGCCGGCATGTGTTCCTCCATTGTCGGGTTTTTGGGGATCGCCTGAGCCGGTGGTTGCGGCAGCGAGGTGCCACTTTCACACCGGGGTCAGGAGAGTGGTTCGTGCATCCTGCACACTGTCATCGTTTTCGGTCGGTCGCGCGATTTCGATTAGCAGAATCCGGAACCGCGCGGCGGTACGTGCGTCCCGCCGGCCTGAACCGGATTTGACCGCCATTAATTTAACGCAACTATCGAAAATTGCAAACCCGCAGCCGCTTCCCCAAGTCCACCGGCTGTTTTGCGGACCGGGGACGGCTCAGCGGGCAGGGATGCAAGGCGTCGTACCGTTTCGGGCGCAGGTGTGGCCGCGCGACGCCGAGTTCTGAAGTGGTGCAGGCAACGTGGTGGATTCATCCGTCACGACGGGCGGTTCCAGAGATGGCTGGTGGAGCTGGGCTTCCCATCGTTTTCCCGGCCGGCCGGCGTCGCCGCGGGTGACTGCACCCGGCGCCGGCGGCGGTTTGTCGTCCCCCTTTTCTGCTTGCGGCAGGCAGTCTTTTCCGGTATAAAGGGCGCGCCCAGAATCAAGCCGTCAGGAGAGAATTTTGCGGGTCTGCCTACTGGCCAGCGGCAGCAAGGGAAACGCCATCTATCTGGAGGCCGCAAACACCCGCCTGCTCGTCGATGCCGGCCTGTCGGCCCGCCAGCTCTGTGCACGCCTCGAACAGGTCGGCGTGCAGGGGGAAGACCTCGACGCGCTTCTGGTCAGCCACGAACACCTGGACCATTGCCGGGGCCTGGGGGCCATGGCCCGCCGATGTGCCCTGCCGGTGCATGTCCACCACCAGACCCTGACGGCCCTGCCCAATCCCGGCAAGATTGCGACCCTGAACGAGTTTGACAGCGGCAATCCGTTTTTTGTCGGCGAGGTCGAGATCCGTCCGGTTCCCCTGACCCATGATGCCGTCAGTCCGGTCGGCTTCGTGATCGACACCTCCGAAGGCGCCATCGGTGTCCTTACTGATCTCGGGATTGCGACCCGGCTGGTCAGGTCGGCCTTCCGGCGTTGCCGGGTGCTGATACTCGAAACCAACCACGACGAGGATCTGCTGCGTGACGGCCCCTATCCCTGGCGGCTGAAACAGCGGATCCGGGGAACGCACGGCCATCTGTCCAACCGGGACGGTGCCGGGCTGCTGGCCGATCTCATCTGGGAGGGGCTGGAGGTCGTCTTCCTGGCTCACCTGAGCGAGACCAACAACACGCCGGCCCACGCCAGGGCGGCGGTCGAGAACGTGTTGGCCGGTCAGAACATCTGCCGGCCGGAGGTGGTCATCGGCTGCCAGGAGCGGATCAGCGCCTGCATCACCTGCTAGCAGCGGCAACCGGCCGGCGCCGGCCGGCGACATGACGACTTCAACCGGAAAAAGGAGCGAAAAAAGCATGATCCCCCGTTACACCCGTCCCGAAATGGCCCGCATCTGGGAACCGGAGAACCGTTTTCGCATCTGGCTCGAAATCGAGACCCTGGCCTGCGAGCAGATGGCCAATCTCGGCATCATTCCGAAGGAGGCGGTGCAGGTCATCCGGGAGAAGGGCAACTTCGATATCGCGCGCATCGACGCCATCGAGGCCGAGGTCAAGCACGACGTCATCGCCTTTCTTACTTCGGTCGCCGAATTCGTCGGTCCCGAGGCCCGTTTCATCCACCAGGGGATGACCTCGTCCGACGTGCTGGATACCTGTCTGTCGGTGCAGCTGGTGCAGGCGGCCGACGAGCTGCTGCGTGACCTGGACATGGTGTGCGACTCGATTCGTGACCGGGCCATGGAACACAAGTTCACCGTCTGCATGGGACGTTCGCACGGCATCCACGCCGAACCGATCACCTTCGGCCTGAAACTGGCCACCTGGTACGCCGAAATGGACCGCAACCGCACCCGCCTGCGCCGGGCGCGCGAGGCCGTCGCCACCGGTGCCATCTCCGGCGCGGTCGGTACCTTCGCCAACATCGACCCGAGTGTCGAGGCCTATGTGTGCGAGAAGCTGGGGCTCAAGCCCGAGCCGGTCTCCACCCAGGTGATCCCGCGCGACCGGCACGCCGAGTTTTTCTGCACCCTGGCGATCATCGCCTCGTCGATGGAGCGGATTGCGGTCGAAATCCGGCATCTGCAGCGCACCGAGGTCCTCGAGGCCGAAGAGTACTTCAGCAAGGGGCAGAAGGGCTCCAGCGCCATGCCGCACAAGCGCAACCCGATCCTCTCGGAGAACCTCACCGGGCAGGCCCGCTACATCCGCAGCCTGTGCATCCCGGCGCTGGAAAACGTCGCCCTCTGGCACGAGCGCGACATTTCCCACTCTTCGGTCGAGCGCTACATCGCCCCGGACGCCACCGTCGCCCTCGACTTCTCCCTGCGGCGGCTCAACGGCCTGATCCGCAACCTGGTGGTCTATCCCGACAACATGCTCACCAACCTGAACAAGATGCGCGGCCTGGTCTTCTCCCAGAAGATTCTGCTCGACCTGACCCAGGCGGGGGTTTCGCGCGAGCAGGCCTACCGCATGGTGCAGCGCAACGCCATGAAGGTCTGGGAAGAGGGCGCCGATTTTCTTGCCGAACTGCTGGCCGACCAGGAGGTGGTGGCGGCCCTGGGCGAGGAGAAGATCCGGGAATCGTTCGACCTGAACTACCACCTCAAACATGTCGATACCATTTATGCCCGGGTGTTCGGTGAAACGTCCGGCAAGGAAACGGCGCAGGCGGGTTGAAGCCGAAAGGAGCTGAAGATATGGCCTGGAGAGTCGTCGTCGGCCTGAAAGACGGCGTCAGGGATGCCCGTGGAGAAACGGTGCGCGAAAACCTGAAGCGTTTTCTCGGCATCGAGGTGAATGCGGTGCGCACCCTGGATGTCTATACCATCGACGCCAGCCTGAGCCGGGACGAGGTTGAAGCGGCGGCCGCCGGTCCCCTGAGCGATCCGGTGATCCAGGAGGTGGCCGTCAACCGGCCGCTGGCGCGCGATTTCGACGTGCTGATCGAAGTCGGCTTCCGCCCCGGGGTCACCGACAACGTCGGCCGGACCGCAAAGGAGGCGATCCAGTACCTGACCGGACGCCCCTTTGCCGACGGCGAGGCGGTCTACACGTCCACCCAGTACCTGATCCGGGGGGACGTCGACCGCGAACTGGCGGAAAGGATCGCCGCCGACCTGCTGGCCAACGCCCTGATCCAGCGCTGGGACATCTACACCGCCGCCGAGTTCGACCCCGAGCACGGCGTACCGGTCCACGTCCCCAGGGTCGGCGGCCTCGATGCTGAACCGGTGGTGCGCACCATCGACCTCGCCGTCAGTGACGCCGAGCTGCTGCGCATCAGCCGCGACGGGATGCTCGCGCTCAATCTCGAGGAGATGAAGCGCATCCAGGCCTATGCCGCCGATCCGGAGGTGCTCGCCGAAAGGCGCAGGTTCGGACTCGCCGACGGACTCACCGACGTTGAGCTGGAGGCGCTGGCCCAGACCTGGAGCGAGCACTGCAAGCACAAGATCTTTTCCGCCCGTATCGAATACGAGGACGGGGAGGGCGGCCGCGAGGTCATCGATTCCCTGTTCAAGACCTATATCGTCGGTGCCACCCGCGATGTCCGCCGGCAGATGGGCGCGGAGGATTTCTGCCTGTCGGTTTTCAAGGACAACGCCGGTGTCATCCGCTTCAACGACGACTGGAGCCTCTGCTTCAAGGTCGAAACCCACAATTCCCCATCCGCCCTCGACCCCTACGGCGGGGCCCTGACCGGCATCGTCGGCGTCAATCGGGACGGCGCCGGCACCGGCCTGGGTGCCCGGCTGATCTTCAACACCGACGTCTTCTGTTTCGCCTCGCCCTTCCACGACAAGCCGTTGCCGGCGCGCCTGCTGCATCCGCGCCGGATCTTCGAAGGGGTGGTCGAGGGGGTCGAACACGGCGGCAACAAGAGCGGCATTCCGACGGTCAACGGTTCGATCGTCTTCGACGACCGTTTCGCCGGCAAGCCCCTGGTCTACTGCGGCACCGCCGGCATCATGCCCGCCGTCATCAACGGCCGGCCCAGCCACGAAAAGAAGGCCCTGGTCGGCGATCACATCATCATGGTCGGCGGCCGCATCGGCAAGGACGGCATCCACGGCGCCACCTTCTCCTCGGAGGAACTGCACGAGGATTCGCCGGTGACCGCGGTGCAGATCGGCGATCCGATCACCCAGCGCAAGATGTTCGACTTTCTGGCGGTCGCCCGCGAGCGGGGGCTCTACAACTCCATCACCGACAACGGCGCCGGCGGCCTGTCCTCCTCGGTCGGCGAGATGGCCGAGGATACCGGCGGTTTTGAACTGCACCTCGACCGGGCGCCGCTCAAATATCCCGGCCTGCAGCCCTGGGAGATCCTCATCTCCGAGGCCCAGGAGCGCATGACCCTGGCGGTGCCCCCCGAGCACCTGGAGGCCTTTCTGCAACTGGCCCGCGAAATGGATGTCGAGGCCACCGACCTGGGCGTGTTCACCGATTCGGGCTATTTCCACTGCCTGTACCGGGGCCGGACGGTGGCGCGGCTGTCGATGGACTTTCTCCACAACGGCGTGCCGCAGATGGTGATTCCGGCCCGCTGGGAGGAGAAGGGCCACCGCGAACCCGAGTTCGAGCCGCCGCAGGATCTGGGCGCCACCCTCGAACAGCTGCTCGGCCGGCTCAACATCTGTTCCAAGGAGACGGTGGTGCGGCGCTACGATCACGAGGTCCAGGCCGGCACCGTGGTCAAGCCGCTGACCGGGGTCGCCAACGACGGTCCCTCCGATGCCGCCGTCTTCCGGCCGCTGCTCGACAGCTTCGAGGGCGTGGTGGTGTCGCACGGCATCTGTCCGCGCTACAGCGATATCGATACCTACCACATGATGGCCTGCGCCATCGACGAGGGCCTGCGCAACTACGTCGCTGTCGGCGGTGACATCCGCCACGTGGCCGGGCTGGACAACTTCTGCTGGTGCGATCCGGTCGAAAGCGAAAAGACGCCGGACGGCGCCTACAAGGCGGCCCAGCTGGTGCGGGCCAACAAGGCCCTGTACGACTACTGCGTTGCCTTCGGCGTGCCGCTGATCTCCGGCAAGGACTCGATGAAGAACGACTACCAGATCGGCGACACCAAGATCTCCATTCCGCCGACGGTGCTCTTCTCGGTGATCGGCAAGATCCAGGATGTCCGCAGGGCGGTCACCATGGACGTCAAGAAGCCGGGGCACCTGGTCTACCTGCTCGGCATCACCCGCAACGAGCTGGGGGCCTCCGAGTACTACGATCACCTCGGCCATCTCGGCGCCAACGTGCCCAGGGTCGACGCAGGATACGCCTTCGACCTCTACAGCCGCTACCTGCAGGCGGTCGAAGCCGGACTGGTGGCCAGCTGCCACGACCTGTCGGACGGCGGACTGGGTGTCGCCCTGGCCGAAAAGGCCTTTGCCGGCGGTTACGGTATCCGGACCGACCTGGCCGCGGTGAAAACGGAAGGTACGCTGCGTCCCGATCTGCTGCTCTTTTCCGAGAGCCAGAGCCGCCTGCTGGTGACGGTGGACCGGCAGAAGCAGACCGATTTCGAAAGCCTGTTCGCCGGCACCGACTGCAGCCTGATCGGCGAGGTGGTCGACACGCCGAGCCTGGTTGTCAGTGGTGACGGGGGACGGATACTCATAGACAAGGGCCTGGCCGAGCTCAAGGAAGCCTGGCAGGCGCCGCTCAGGGGGCTGTGACATGGCTGCACAGGTCAAGGCTGTCGTCATTGCCGGCAACGGCACCAACTGTGAACGCGAGGTCGCCTTCGCCTGCAGGCAGGCGGGCGCCGATGTCGTCGACATCGTCCATATCGCCGAGTTTCTCACCGGCCGGGCCCGGCTGGCCGACTACCATTTCCTCAACCTGGCCGGCGGCTTTCTCGACGGTGACGATCTCGGCAGCGCCAAGGCCGGCGCCAACCGCTTCCGGCACGCGCCGGTTGCGGGCGGTCCGAGCATGGCGGAACAGCTGCGCGCCTTTGTCCGCGACGGCAAGCTGGTCATGGGGGTCTGCAACGGGTTCCAGCTCATGGTCAAGCTGGGGCTGCTGCCGGCCTTCGAAGGGGAGCTGATGCGGCAACAGGCGACCCTGACCTTCAACGATTCGGGCCGGTTCGAGGACCGCTGGACCTATCTGGCCGTCGACCCCGCATCCCCCTGCGTCTATACCCGGGGGCTCGAGGGGCTCTACCTGCCGGTGCGCCACGGCGAGGGCAAGTTCGTTCCGGCCGACGATCGGGTGCTGGAACGCATCGAGAACGCGCGTCTGGCCTGCCTGCGCTATGCCGATGCCGGTTTCAGCCCGACCATGAACTACCCGGACAACCCCAACGGTTCGGTCCATGCCATCGCCGGCATCTGCGATCCGACCGGGCGGCTGTTCGGCCTGATGCCGCACCCCGAGGCCTACCTGCACCGCACCCACCATCCGCGCTGGACCCGCGAGGAGCTGCCGGAGGAGGGGATGGGGCTGCGGCTGTACAAAAACGCTATCGATTTTATCCGGAAAAACGTTATCTGACAGTCGGTTGAAGGGTTGAATCTCAAGCCCTTTCGAGAGGTATTCATGCACGACGGGTTTCATGATGAATGCGGGGTGTTCGGTATCTTCGGCCATCCCGAGGCCGCCAACCTGACCTATCTGGGGCTCTACGCCCTGCAGCATCGCGGCCAGGAAAGCTGCGGTATCGTCGCCTCGGACGGCCATCAGCTGACCTGCTACAAAAAGATGGGGCTGGTCGCCGATGTCTTCCGCGATCCCGACATCTTCAGCCGGCTGCCCGGACGCAGCGCCATCGGCCATGTGCGCTATTCCACCGCCGGCGGCAGCGACGCCAAGAACATCCAGCCGATCATGGTCGACTACCATCGCGGCAGCATCGCCGTGGCCCACAACGGCAACCTGGTCAACGCCCAGGAGATCCGCAACCAGCTCGAACTGGACGGCTCCATCTTCTCCACCACCGCCGACACCGAGGTCATCATTCATCGCATCGCCAGGGCTCAGGCCGACGAACTCGGTGACCGGGTGGTCGAGGCCCTGACGGGAATCAAGGGAGCCTACTGTCTGGTCTTTCTCACCGAGACCCGCATGGTGGCGGTACGCGATCCCAACGGTTTCCGGCCGCTGGTGCTCGGCAAAATCGACGACGCCTGGGTGGTCGCCTCGGAAACCTGCGCGTTCGACCTGATCGAGGCCGGGTTCGTGCGTGAGATCGAACCCGGCGAAATGGTCGTCATCGACAAGAAGGGCCTGAACAGCTACCACCCCTTTGCCAAGGTCGCCCCGACTCCCTGCATCTTCGAGCATATCTACTTCGCCCGGCCCGACAGCACCATCTTCGGTCAGCAGGTCTACGAGGTACGCAAGGAGTTCGGCCGTGTGCTGGCGCGCGAACATGCCGTCGAGGCCGATGTCGTCATCCCGATTCCCGACTCCGGGGTGCCGGCCGCCATCGGCTACGCCGAGGAATCGGGGCTGCCCTTTCAGCTCGGCCTGATCCGCAACCACTACATCGGCCGCACCTTCATCGAGCCGGCCCAGTCGATTCGCCATTTCGGTGTCAAGATCAAGCTCAACCCGGTGCGCGACGTGATCGCCGGCAAGCGGGTGGTGGTGGTCGACGACTCCATCGTCCGCGGCACCACCGCCCGCAAGCTGATCAAGATGATCCGGGCCGCCGGCGCCAGGGAGATCCATGTGCGCATCTCCAGTCCGCCGACGACCTTTCCCTGCTACTACGGCATCGACACCCCGACGCGCAAGGAACTGATCGCCTCGTCGCATTCGATCGAGGAGATCAACCGTTACATCACCTCCGATACCCTCGGCTATCTCAGTTTTGAGGGAATGCGCAAGGCCGCCGGCGTTCCCGACGGCTCGGCGGGGCACTACTGCGACGCCTGCTTCACCGGCAACTACCCGGTGAAGTTTCCGCGACTGAAGTCGGACAGTCAGCTTGGCCTGTTCTAGTCCGGATGGCCTTTGACGTCCCCGGCACACGCATGGACGGGTTTTGACCTGATCTACTGATTCAGGATAACGACTTTTTTCAAGGAGAGAGAACGAAGAATGACGGAAGCCGAACGCAAGGAACTGATGGAGATCATCCGCGAGCTGTCCTACGAGGAGCGGGAGGTCACCCTGGCCTCGGGACGCAAGAGCAACTTCTACTTCGACGGCAAGCAGACCACCCTGCACGCCAAGGGCGGGCTGCTGGTCGGCAAGGCCTTCTGGGAGCTGGTGAAGAGCTTCGGCCCGGTCGACGGCGTCGGCGGCCTGACCCTCGGTGCCGACCCGATCGCCACCGCCACTTCGATCGCCGCCGCCCTCGAGGGAGCCAGCGTGCACGCCTTCATCATCCGCAAGGAGCCGAAGGGGCACGGCACCGGCCAGTGGCTGGAGGGGCGCAAGAACCTGCCGCCCGGTTCTAAAGTGGTGATCGTCGAGGATGTCACCACCACCGGCGGCTCGTCGATGAAGGCGGTCGAGCGGGCCCGCGAGGAAGGACTCGAGGTGCTGGGCATCGTCACCCTGGTCGACCGCCTGGAAGGCGCCCAGGAGAACATCGAGGCCGCCGGCATGGTGCTGAAGCCGGTCTTTACCCGCAGCGAGATCGTCGGGTAGGGCAGGGGGCTTGAAAAGAATCGTCTTTCTGAAACGGGCTGCGGAGGTTTTCGCAGCCCGTTTCTTGTTCGACTTGACAGGAGCACCGACGTTGAGGTCTGTTGGGAGCGACACGACCGGACGGCGGCGGTGGCTGAAACCGCGGCTTGCGGGATGAAGAGCAGCATCTCCGCCGGAGAATCAGGCCGATGAAAGCTCTGCTTTGTACAACAGGCGCGCTCATTGCCTTTGCGGGCAATTCGATCCTCTGCCGGCTGGCCCTGGGCGGAGGCTGGATCGATGCCGCCGGCTTTACCGGCGTCCGGCTGGTTTCCGGCGCCCTGGTCCTGCTGCTGATCCTGCAATTGTCCGCTCGCACGAAGATTCCGGCAACGCGGGGCAACCTGCTCTCGGCCGCGGCACTCTTCTGCTACGCCGCGGCGTTTTCCTTCGCCTACCTGACCATCGCCACGGGAACCGGCGCCCTGATCCTGTTCGGGTCCGTCCAGATCACCATGATCACGGCCGCCATCCTCTCGGGAGAAAGGCTCAAAAGAGCCGAAGGCGTCGGTGCCTTGCTGGCCTTCGGAGGGCTCGTCTACCTGGTCTTCCCCGGAGTCACGGCCCCGTCTCCGGCGGGATCCCTGCTGATGACCGCCGCCGGAATCTGCTGGGGCATCTACTCCCTGCGTGGCCGGCACCGTGGAAATCCGCTGGCGGAAACCACCGTCAACTTTCTCCTTTCTCTGCCGTTTGCCGCCTTGCTGGGGCTCTTTTTTCTTGGGCGCGGGCATCTTTCATTCCAGGGGACCCTGTTGGCGGGGCTTTCCGGCGGGCTGGCATCGGGAGTCGGCTATGCCGTCTGGTATGCGGCGGTCAGGGAGATGACCGCGACCACGGCCTCGATCGTCCAGCTGGCCGTCCCGATCCTCGCCGCCACGGGCGGGGTTCTTTTTCTCAACGAGGAAATCTCCATCCGCCTGGTCATCGCCGCCCTGATCATTCTCGGCGGCATCGGCCTGGCGGTCGTGGGTCCCGAGAACCTGTTTTCAACACGCAAGGACAGCTGAATCGCTTCCGGGGCATCAGATTCATTCATGACCTCATTTGACTGCTT
>CAYTVY010000022.1:0-25672 GCA_964441925.1 uncultured Geothermobacter sp. | reverse complement strand
GCCAAGTTCGGTCAGGGCGTCTTTGATTTCGTCCAGCTTGAACGGCTTGACGATGCATTCGATCTTTTTCATCGCTGCTCCCTTCGTCGTCGGCGCCGGCCCCGCCATGCACCCTGCAGACAGGGCCTGGACAATAACACCTGGCAAGCCCCCCGGTGCATCCGGCTTCGGATCTCCCCGGCTTGCCGACATCAGCATGAGCAGATGCCGTGCCAAGCGGCGATGTCCGAAAAAACGGGCTTGCCGCCATCCCAGACGGAGCCGGTCTGCCGCTTTTTTCTTCAACGGCCGGGCAAGCTGCCCAAAAAGACAGCCTCCTGCGCCGGAATCCATTCCCGGAGAAGATCGATACTCGAGGGGGGGGCGGGAATCAGCCCAGGGCGGAGAAACCGATCCGAATGGCGGCCAGGGCAATGCACAGAGCCAACAGCCAGCGCAACCCGCCCACCGGCAACCGGCGGCTGACCCAGGCACCGGCAAGGGTCGCCGGCACAACGGCCGTCACCAGCGCCGGAACCAGGGGCCAGAGAACCTGTCCGGTCAGAGCCTTGCCGAGAAAGGCCGCCAGGGAAGAGAGCAGAACGATCGCCAGATTGCTGCCGATGGCGATCCGGGTCGGAATCTGCAGAAAAGCGGTCATCAGCGGAATGAGGAGAAACGAGCCGCCCTGGCCGACCAGCCCTCCCAGAAAACCGACTCCGGCGGCGACGGCAACGGCCCGCAAGCGGCTGAACGAAAGCCGCCCGACATCCGGCCGTTCACAGTCGCCGGCGGTGGGGACCAGGATCAGGGCAGCGGCCGCCAGGGCCAGCAGGGCGAAGATCGCCAGCAGCAGCCGGTCGGTGACCCGGCCGGCGGCGGCGCCGCCCGTCAGGGCGGCGACAAAGATGGTCGTCCCCATCCAGCCGGCAAGACGTCCGGAAACGAAGCGAAACCTGCGGTGAACCAGCACCCCGGAGAGGCAGGCCGTCAGCCCCTGGATGATGGTCAGGCCGGCCACTTCCCGCATCGAGAAGGCGGGCAATCCCAGCCAGGGGGGGACATAGAGCAGCAGTGGCGCCATGACGATGCCACCACCGATGCCGAGCAGCCCGGAAAGAAAACCGCTCATCAGCCCGAGCAGCCCGACCAGCAAACCGACGTCCATCTCCACAACTCCCGGACTCCGCGGCAACACCGCAGAAATTGGCGTCGACTATTCAAAAAAGCCACAACATAGACAAACCCAATAACGACGGCCAAAAAAAACGGGCGTCAGACGACCTCGATACCGACCGTCCCGGCCACGACTTCACCGATCAGGCAGACACCTTCGACCCCGGCGCTTTGCAGCGCCGCCAGCAGGTCTTCCGCCTGCGCCGCCGGCAGCGCCAGCAGGAGCCCGCCGGAGGTCTGCGGGTCGTAGAGCAACTCTTCCTCCGCCGCACTCAGGGTGCAGCGCAGCTCCAGCTCGCTGCGGGCGACCATCTCCCGGTTCGGCCGGTTGCTGCCGGTGGTCTCCCCCTTGCGGTACATTTCCAGGGCACCGGGATAAAACGACAGCCGACGGTAGTGCAGACGGATACGGGCATCGGCTCCCTGGGCCATTTCCAGCAGATGACCGAGAATGCCGAATCCGGTGATGTCGGTACAGGCGTGCAGCTCGAACCGCAGCGCCGCCTCCATGGCCGGACCGTTCAGGGCTGCGATGACAGGCAGCACCTCCCGCTCCAGCTCCGGGTAGGGAAACTTGCCCGAGCGTACGGCATTGAACAGCACCCCCGAGCCGAGCGGCTTGGTCAGAATCAGGGCGTCGCCGGGACGGGCGCCGGCATTGGTGATGACCCGCTCCGGATGCACCACACCATTGACGCAAAGTCCGTACTTCGGTTCCTCGTCATCGACCGAGTGGCCTCCGACCAGACAGGCTCCGGCCTCCACCACCTTGTCATGACCGCCCCGCAGAATCTCTCTCAGGTAGCCCATATCGAGGTGGCGGGAGGGAAACATCACCAGGTTGAGCGCGGTCACCGGCCGGCCGCCCATCGAATAGACATCGGAGATCGAATTGGCGGCGGCGATCTGCCCGAACCAGTAGGGATCGTCGACCGGCGGAGTAATGAAGTCGACGGTGTTGACCATCGCCAACTCCGGTGACAGGCGGTACACCGCCGCATCATCGGACGTTTCGATGCCGACCAGCAGGTCGGGATCGTCGGGCACCGGCAGGCCCGCAAGAGCGTCCGACAGAACTGCCGGACCGATCTTGGCCGCTCAGCCGCAGGTGCGGGACAGGCCGGTCAGGGTCTTTTTCCGGAAAAAAACCATTGGACCTCCTCCTTGGACAGAGTGCTGAAAACCTGACCGACCCGTTTCGCCGCGAGGCCGGCCATGGCCTCACGCCGGCGATCCGGCCGGTCGGTCAAACTTCGGCTCCGGAATCGGCGGACCTGTCACCGGCGGTTTCTCATCCGGCGCAAGCCCGCCGGTTCAGGGGTCAATCCGCTTTGTCCCCCCGGATGCCGTTGATCATCATTTTCAGCTCCCGGGCCATGATCAGACTGCCGTCACGCCGGACCTTGAGCGTGGGATCGATCACCAGCAGGCGGGGGATGAGATAGACGTTGTAGGCCTTGCGAACCCGGCCGTCATCGATCAGGGGCTCGAAATTCTTCGGCAGGGTCTTGCCGGCCAGATAGTCGCGCACCATGCTCTCGCTGTCCTGCAGAAAGACGTCGAGCACCACCACGTCGTTGTCATCGAGAAAATCGATCAGCTTGCCGATCTCCTCCGTCTGCTGCTTGCAGGTGGGACACCAGGTCGTCGCCAGTTTCAGGACGATGATCCGGCCCTTGTACTGCGCCAGGCTGACGGTCTTGCCCGCCAGGTTCGGCAGTTCGAACTGCGGTGCGATGTCGCCGTATTCGAGGGCCGCCGCCGGCAGGGTGAAAAAGAGCAGCAGAACCGGCAGAAGAAACAGGGAACGGAATGACGTCATGCGCACCTCCAGGGGACCGGGCCCGTGTTGAATTATTACCGCCTCAGTCTAGCAATCCCCGGCGTCAAGCACAACCGCAACCTGCCGCTGAACCGGCACGATCCAGCCACCGCAGCACCGCCTCGGTGTCGGGCACGGCCTGTCCGCCCGAATGCAGAATCGCCTGCAGCAGCTCCCAGGCCCGGCCGCCGGTGAAATCGCGGTCGGGGCGGGGGTCGACCAACAGCACCGGCAGCCGTTGCGCCACCGCCTGGCGGGCCAGTCCGAGTACCGCCAGGTTGCCGGGGCCCCAGACCGTCGGCGCCACCACCAGCACTCCGGCCTGCCGGCACATTTCCCGGGCCGCCGCCAGGGTCGGCTCCGTGATCGGGCAGAAAGCCTCCTCCCGCACTGCCGCCAGCCCGAGGGCGGCCGCCAGCTCCAGGTCGGAATCCCCCCGGTTGAGCGGACCGACGCTGACCTCGGCGCCGGCCAGATGCAACCGCCGCAACAGCTCGGCACCGCTGCCACCGCCACAGAGCAGATGCACCCGCGGCAGGGGACCGGCTTCCCGGGCAGCACGCCCCAGCGGACAGACACGTGGGGCTCCGGTGTAGGGATTGCGTTCGACCCCGACTTCGATCCGGAAGACCCGGCGCAGGTTGGCCGGGGTAAAAACCTCGGCCGGTGGACCGAGAGCCACCGGCCTTCCGTCGCCGGCGAGCAGCAGAACACGGTGGGAAATCTCGGCCGCCAGGTCGAGATCGTGAGAGACCTGGATCACCGTCGTTTTCTCTTGCCGGTTGAGACGCACCAGCAGCTCGGCCAGTTCCAGCCGGTGGTCGAGGTCGAGCTGGCTGGCCGCCTCGTCGAGCAGCAACACCGGCGCCTGCTGCGCCAGGGCCCGGGCCAGCAGAACCCGCTGCAGCTCGCCGCCGCTCAGGGCAGTGGCCGGCCGGTCGGCCAGTTGCAGGGTGTCGGTCAGTGCCAGGGCCTGCTCCACCGCCTGCCGATCGGCCAAGGTCGCGGTGGCGAATCCCGAACGGTGGGCGAAACGTCCCATTGCCACCAGTTCCCGCACCGGATAGGGAAAGGAGACCTGCGGAGACTGCGGCACCACCGCCGCCAGCCGGGCCATCGTCCGACGTCCCAGCAGGCGGGCCTCCCGCCCCTGCCAGAGCACTTTGCCTACGGCCGGCGTGAGCACCCCGCGAAGCAGTCGCAGCAGGGTCGACTTGCCACAGCCGTTGGGGCCGAGCACGGCAAGAATCTCGCCCGGGCCGACCGCCAGATCGAGCCCCTGCAGGACCGTCCGCCGGTCGTAGGCAAAGTGCAGGTTTTCGACCCGGATCATCCGCCGCCTCCCGGCCGCCGGCGCAGCAGAAACAGAAAGAAGGGAGCACCAACCAGGGCGGTGACCACCCCGACCGGTATCTCTGCCGGCGCCAGCAGGGTGCGCGCCAGGGTGTCCGCCAGCAGCAGGAAGGTCGCCCCGAGCAGGGCCGAGGCCGGCAGCAGCCGGCGATGCGACGCGCCCCAGAGCAACCGGGCCACGTGGGGCACGGTCAGGCCGACGAAACCGACCAGCCCGGCCAGAGCCACGGCGGCGGCGGTCAGCGCCCCGGCGGCGGCGAACAGCAGCAGCCGCGCCCGTCCGACCTCGAGACCGAGATCGGCGGCGGTCTCCTCTCCCTGGGTCAGCAGGTCGAGAGCGCCACATTGGACCCAGAGCCCGCAAAAGGCGATGCCGATCCAGAGCGCGGCGCCAGGCAGCCAGCCGGGGTCGGCCAGGGCGAGATTGCCGGCCAGCCAGAAGACCGCCGTCCGCACCGGATCGGCGGGTGCCAGCCAGAGCAGGAAGAGCAGCAGGGCCGAGGCCAGACTGCCGACCATGACCCCGGAAAGGATCAGGGTGTGCGGTGAACCACGATGCGCCTGGGCGATCCAGTAGACCAGCAGCAGGGCACTGCCAGCCCCGGCAAAGGCCGCCGCCGGCAGTACCAGGGGAGAGGAGAACCCGAGAGTCAGGGCCGCCACCGCCCCCAGGGCGGCACCACCGGAAACACCGAGTATGTAGGGATCGGCCAAGGGGTTGCGCAGGACCGCCTGGAACGCACCGCCAGATGCCCCGAGAGCGGCACCGACCAGAGCCGCCAGCAGGGCCCTGGGCAGGCGGATCTTCAGCACGATGGCGGCCAAAACCGGCGAGTCCGGCCGGCCCAGCAGCACCGGCAGCAGTTCCGTCGGCGGCAGAAACCGGCTGCCGAGCATCAGCGAAAGCAGCAGCGCCAGCCCCAGGGCGATGACGAGCACCGGCAGCCAGCCGGCAACAGCACGCGCTCTCACGGCCGGTCCTCCACCTGCAGCGATGCGGGATCGATACCATGGAAGGCCGCAGCCAGAGCGACCAGTCCACGGGCGAGACGCGGCCCCGGTCGGTGTACCCAGTCCGGATCGACACTGACGATGCGGCCGGTCTTCACCGCCGTCAGCTCCGGCCAGGCGGCGAACAGTCCGGTGGGGTCGGGCGTCCCCGGATGGGGCGAAACCACGATCACCTCCGGATCGGCGAGCAGCAGCGCCTCGCGCCCCCAGGTCGGATAGCGGCTGGGACCGGCGGGAACCACGTTGATGCCGCCGGCCGCCGCGATCAGGTCGCCGACCAGGGTGTCCGGGCCGGCCACGGTCAACGGCCGGCTCATGACGCAGAACAGCACCCGCGGCCGGGATCTGCCGGCCACCACCCGCCTGACCCGTGCCAGGGCGGCGGCCAGCTCCCCTGCCAGCTGTTCGCCGGCGGCCGGCCGGCCGGTCACCCGGCCGACGGCGCGCATCATCGCCAGGGTTTCGTCCAGCCCCCGCGGATAGACGACATAGACCGTCAGTCCGAGCCGCTCCATCCGCGCCAGCAGAGCCGGCCCGACGGCATCGGCCGACACGAAGACCAGATCGGGCCGCCGCTGCAGCACCGCCTCCAGGCTGGGATTGGCGTACCCGCCGACCTTCGGCTTGCGCCGCGCCGCCGCCGGCCAGTCACAGAAACGGGTCACACCGACGATCCGCTCGTCGAGACCGAGGGCGAAAAGGATCTCGGTCACCGCCGGCACCAGCGAGACGATGCGCTGCGGCTCGTCCGGCAGCACGACCCGCCGCCCCACGGCATCGGTCCAGGTCGCGGCCGGTGCCGCGACCGGCGACAGCAGGCAGAAAAACAGGCTGAGACAAAGGATGCGTTTCACGAAGAACCCCGGTTCCCCCCGGTGCGTCCGGGGGGAACCATTGTATGCGGAAACGGGAAGTGTGTAAAACTACGGCATGAGGAACAGTGCCGCGTGACGAGGCACACCCCTGCCAGCCGTCACTCGTCACTCGTCACTCGTCACTCGTTACGCGTCACGCGTCACGCGTCACCACCTTTACCGTCACGCGTCACCGCCTTTACCGTCACTCGTTACTCGTCACTCGTCACTGCCTTTACCGTCACTCGTCACGGCCTTCAAAAATAGGCGGTGACGCCGGCAAACAGCTCCCGCGGCGGCATCGGATAGCCCGGGTTCTCCTCGTATCTCCGGTCGAGAAGGTTCTTCAGCGACAGGCGCGCCTCGAAGGTCACCCCGCTGTCGAGCACGAAGGGGCGGGAGAGGCTGGCGTCCAGCACGACGAAACCGCCGGTATCACGCGTTGCACCGTAATACTTGAGGTAGCGCCCGTCCAGCCGCAACCGGGCTTCCCGCACCGGACCGATTTCCAGGTAGAGGTGGGCCTGGTGGCGGGTCTTGTTGTCGAGAAAGAGATCCGTGGCGCGATCCTTCGGGTAGAGATAGGTGTAATTGGCACCGGTCTTGAGCCTTTCGCACAGCCGCAGATCGACACTGGCCTCCCCTCCCCAGATACGGGCTTCATCGACGTTGACCGGGCTCCAGACAAAGCTGCTGTCCGGGCGCCAGTCGATCAGGTCTCTGGCATCACGCCGGAAGACCGCCAGAGAGACATGGCCCTGCTCTCCCAGGTCGTGATCGAGGGCCAGTTCGTATTCCCAGGCGGTTTCCGGATCGAGATCGGGATTGCCTCTGGCGAAACTGGTGGCCGGCCAGTACCGGTCGTTGAGGGTCGGAGCGCGGAAGGCGCGGCTGGCCGAAGCCCGCAGTCGGGTCTGTTCGGACAGCTTGAAGAGCGCCGCGGCCCGCGGGCTCCACTCGTTGCGGAACTCGGAGTGGATATCGTAACGCAGCCCCAGCAACAGCTTCAGCCGGGCGGTCGCCGCGTACTCGTACTGGCCGAACAGGGATCCGCGGCCTTCCTCCTGCTCACCGCTGGCGGTGGAATCGAGTCTGTCGCGATAGAAGTCGCCGCCGACCAGAAGCCGGTGCGGACCGTTCTCCCAGCGGGTCGTCAGCTCACTGCCGAGGGTTTCGACGATGTGGGTATCGTCGATCGGGGTCCAGGCGCCCGGATCCTGATAGTCGTTCCGGCGCCGTTCGTAGCTGGCACGGACCGTGAGCGCCAGCGGACCGGCCGGACCGCTCAGGCTCAGGTCGGCCAGGAGATTCCTGTCCTGCTGCCGCGCCTGCGGACTGGGCCAGGCGGTCGAACCCGGCACCCCGTTCTCCTTGTCGAGATAAAAAGCGGACAGCTGCAGGTCGTAGCCACCCCCAAGCTCGAAACCGAGCATGCCGTCCAGGCTGCTCTGGTCGAGATCGGAGTTGGTCCGGTAACCTTGGGAGCGGTCCAGCCCGGCTCCCAGCCGGTAACGCACACCTCCCTTGCGCCGGGAGGTCGAGAAACTCAGATCGCGGGTATCGAAACGCCCCTCGCTCCAGCTCAGGCTGGTCTGCGGCTCACTCTCCGGCTTCCGGGTGAAGATCTGGATGACTCCTCCCAGGGCGCTGGTGCCGTAGAGGGCCGAGGCGGGTCCGCGCAGCACCTCGATCCGCTCGATCTCCTCCAGAGCCACCGGCAGATTGCTCAGGTTGAACTGACCGTTCTGGGGCGAATTGAGCCGGATGCCGTCGAGCAACACCAGCACCTGGGCGCCCTCCGAACCGCGGATGCTGGGGGTGGCGATGGCGCCGGCCGGACCGCTGCTGGTGATCTGCAGGCCGACGGCGTCCCGCAACACCTCGTCCAGGCGGGTGGCACCGGTGGCGGCGATCTGGTCGGCGGTGATCACCGTCACCGAGGCGGTCAGCTGCGATTGCGGCTGGGCGCTGCGGGTGGCAGTGACCACCACCGGATCGAGCACGGCGGCGATACCGGCGGCCGGCGTCACCATCCACGCCAGCAGCCCGAGAACAAGGACGAACCCGTGTCGCTTCATCTTTTTGCCTCCTTCCGTACGGGTTGTCCCCGGGTGAGGCGGCAGGCAACAAGGGCGTCAAAACGACAGAAGCCCGCGCCTCCCTGCAGGAGTGCGCGGGCTTCCCGTGTTCGAAGGACCGCTTTGCCCACCCTCCCGTTCCCGAGGAGGTTGTGTGGGGGCGTCCATACCGGCAGGTCTTCTGGCTCGCGAATCATCCTCCGGGCCGCCTTCCCGGTTCGCTACGAACCAGTGGCTTCCGGCCCTTCGTCCTCGCTCACAGCGGCGGGTCCGCGGGGGATTTGCACCCCTCTTCCCTCCCCGGACCGACCCTGGTCGGTCCGGAAGCCCTCGCGGGCGCCGGTGGACGGCTATGCACGATGTCGGCAAAGCAATACGGCGACCGGACACCGGCTGTCAAGAAAAAATCTCAGAGAATCCGCTTGCCGAACAGTGAGGCGGCCAGGGAGACCGCCAGTCGGGCGGTGCGGTTGCGGTCGTCGAGAATGGGATTGATCTCGACGATATCGAGGGCGGCCAGGCGGCCGGTGTCGGCGATCATTTCCATCACCAGCTGCGCCTCGCGGTAGCTGAGACCGCCGGGCACCGGCGTACCGACTCCCGGCGCCTCACGGGGATCGACGGCATCGACATCGAGACTGACATGCAGCCGCTCGTGGCCGGCCAGACGCTCCAGCGCCTCGCCCATCACCCGTCCCATCCCCCGTTCGTCGACATCGCGCATGGTCAGCACGCAGATGCCGCTGGCGCGCAGGCGCTCCCTTTCCCCCGGATCGAGGTCGCGCACCCCGAGCAGCACCACATCTTCCGCCCTCAGGTGCCTCCGGGCGCTCCCGATACCGACCAAATCCGGCGCCCCCTCACCGAGCAGCGCCGCCAGCGGCATGCCGTGCACATTGCCGGAAGGCGACGAGTCCGGGGTGTTGAAATCACCGTGGGCGTCGATCCAGAGCAGGCCGGTCCGACCGGCATCCAGCGAGCCCGCCACCGATCCCATGGCCAGGGAATGGTCACCGCCGAGCACCAGCGGCACCCGGTCCTCCCGGACGGCCTGCCGACAGGTGCGGTAGAGCATGTCGCAGACCTGGCGGATCGCCTTGCGGTAGCGCTCGGGATCGGCGGGATCGAGGCTGTCACGCACCGGCACCGGCAGGTTGCCGGCATCGGTCACCTCGTGGCCGAGCCGGCGCAGTTCGCCGGCCAGGCCGGCATAGCGCAGGGCACCCGGACCGAGATCGACACCGCGCTGACTCTGCCCGAGATCCATCGGCACCCCGATGATCTCGACCCGATGGGCGGTCATCATCCCTCCTTCAGATTGTTCCAGAGATTGACCATGAAGTCCTGGACATTGGTCAGGATCGCCTGCGCCTGGGCCGAACCGCGGTTGGCCAGCTTGTCGGCGGAGAATTCGGTCATGTCGACGATATAGAAGAAGACCGGCCGCACGCTGCCGTCCTCTTCGACCCGGTAGCTCGGCACCATGTTGCCGAAAGCGATGGAATGCAGCTGGGTGGCCAGGGCCATGACGGTGGTGGCCCGCCGGGCATGGACCCGCATGGCGTCCTGCGCCCGGTAGACGTCGGCGATCACCTCCGGCAACGGCCCGTCGTCGCGGATGGAACCGGCCAGCACATAGGGCACCCGCTTCTTCTCGCAGGCGAAGATGATGCCGTCCTCGATCTTCAGCTGCTCGATGGCAGCGGCGATGGAGCCGGCCCGCCGCACCTCGTTGAGGATGTCGAGATGGTTGTAGTGTCCCAGCGGCTGCAACTCCTGGGAGTAGATGTTCTGTCCCAGGCCGGTACGGAAATAGGCTCCCTCGAGATCATGGGTCGCCAGGGCGTTGCCGGCCAGCAGGGCATGGCAGTAGCCGGCCTCGACCAGCCCCTGCATGGCGGCACGGCTGTCCTGGTCGAAGGCGACGGCCGGTCCGAGCACCCAGACGATGTAACCGTGATCCCGGTCGTGCCGCAACACCTGGTAGAGTTCGTCGTAACTGCGCGAAAAAGGGGTCTCGCGGGTACCGCGGGTGCGAAAGGCGAACTTGTCGGTCTCGCTCTTCTCCGCCGAAACGAAACCGTCGGTATGGACGTAGATCCCCTCTTCGCCGTTCTCGGTGCGGCCGACCACCACTTTCTGCCCCTTCTTCACCCGGCGCGGCTCCAGCACCTCCAGCCGCCCGTCCTCGAGCACCAGCACCGAATCCATGCGGCTCTCCGGCGCGAGCACCCAGCGGCCGCCGCCGAGATGGACGTATTCGGGATGATTCGAGGTTCCGTGAAAATTACGCGGCACCACCCCGTCGGCCGGCGCCGGCTCGGTACGCACCACCGGCGCCGAGACGAGTTCGGCCCGGCTGAAATCAGGGTGTCGGTAACGGGGAATCAGTTCGGACATGTCGCCTCCTGCCATCTGTTTTGGCCAAACTATACCAGATTTTCGCCAGGCCGGCCGGCAACCGGATCAAAGTCGGCGTCTCCGGCACAGAACACACCGAACAGGGCGAAATTTGTGTTATCGTACATTGGCCAGCCTGGAAGGCAGGCGGCCATCGAACAACGAACTACGTGATATCGTTTGTCAATCTCACCTCAAGAGGGATCCGATGAACAAGATTTCCTTTGTCATCCCCGTTTACAATGAAGAGGGAAACCTGCAGTTGTTGTGGGAACAGATTGCCCAGGTCACCGCCAATCTCGACGTCGACTTCCAGCTGCTGTTCATCGATGACGGCAGCACCGACGGCAGCCTGGAGGTCATCCGCCGGCTGGCGGCGCACCATCCGGAAATCGGCTATCTCCACCTGGCCCGCAACAGTGGCCAGTCGGCAGCGCTCTATGCCGGCTTTCAGGCCGCCGACGGCGACGTCATCGTCACCATGGATGCCGATCTGCAGAACGATCCCGCCGACCTGCCGAAGATGCTGCGCTACTACGGCGAATACGACATGGTGACCGGCTGGCGCCACCAGCGGCAGGACTCACTGTCGAAAAAAATCGCCAGCCGCATCGGCAACGGTTTTCGCAACTGGCTGACCAACGAAACGATCCACGACACCGGCTGCTCCCTCAAGGTCATGCGTGCCGAGATGCTCAAACGGATCAAGATGTTTCACGGCCTGCACCGCTTCCTGCCCACCCTGATGCGCCTGGAAGGGGCCCGCATCAAGGAGGTCAAGGTCCATCACCGGCCCCGGCTGCACGGAACGTCGAAATACACCAACCTGCGTCGCGGTATCGAAGGCTTTTATGACGTCATCGCTGTCCGCTGGATGCAGAAACGCCATCTGAACATCGAGATCGGGGAACATCATGTCTCTTAGCGAAGGTGCGATTCTGGCACTCGGTTTCACCGGACAGGCGCTCTTCTTCATGCGCTTTCTGGTGCAGTGGCTCTACTCGGAAAAGCACGGCCGCAGCCTGATTCCGACCGCCTTCTGGTATTTCAGTCTCGGGGGCAGCAGCCTGCTGCTGATCTATGCCATCATCCGCCGCGATCTGGTCTTTATCGTCGGCCAGTCGACCGGTTTCAGCATCTATCTGCGCAACCTGTACCTGATCGCCAAAGAACGCAGGGAAAAACAGCAACATGTCCAAAACCGCCGGTAACCGTTTTCTGCTTCTCTTGTTGTGTGGCTATGCGGCCCTGATGCTGCTCCCGGCCGGCGCCATGCCGCTGATGGAGAGCACCGAGGCGCGCTACGCCGAAATCGCCCGCGAGATGATCGTCAGCGGCAACTGGCTCGAGCCCTATTACAACGGCATCAAACATTTTCACAAACCACCGCTGGCCTACTGGGCCGTCGCCGCCGGCTTCAAGCTGTTCGGCATGAACGATTTCGGTGCCCGTTTTTTCGGGGTGCTGGCTGCAGTCGTCGCCGTCTGGTTTCTCTATCGTCTTGCCCGCCTGTTCCTCAAGGAGCGGAAATCGGCCCTCATCGCCGCCCTGTGCTTCGGCACATCGCTGATGTTTCTCACCGTCTCCCGGCTGGCTTCCACCGAAATCTACCTGACCTGTTTCACCCTCGCCGCCCAGTATTTCCTGTTCCGCCAGCTGTACGGCCGACGACACTGGGGCAACGCCCTGGGCTACGGCCTGTTTCTGGGACTCGGTTTTTTCACCAAGGGTCCGATCATCCTGCTGTTCACCCTGCTGCCGGCACTGCTGGCCAAAATCTGGGATCCTGACCATCGACGGTTTTTCAGCTGGCGGGAAACCGCCCTGGCGACCATCGCCTTCATCCTGGTCGCTCTGCCCTGGTACCTGCTGGTGGTGGCCAAAAATCCGGGGTTGCTCTATTACTTTCTCAAGGTCCAGACCGTCGACCGGGTCGTAACCGACCGCTTTCGCCGCTATCGGCCGCCCTGGTATTTCTTCTACATCTTCCCGGCCACCTTCTTCCCCTACAGCCTGTTCTTCATCCGTGGCCTTGGCAACTGGCGGCAACTGGCGCCACGCCTCAGAACCGCCCTGGTCTATATCGCCGCTCCCCTGCTGGTCTTCTCCCTGGCCAAGGGCAAACACGCCACCTACGTGCTGCCTTTCTACGGCATGGCGGCCGTGCTGACCGCAGCGTTCAGCGAACAGCTCCCCATGGCACGGCTGCGGACCCTGGCGGTCCTCGTCCTGACCCCCATCGTTCCGGCCCTCGCCGGCGCCGGCTGGTTCTACCCGCCCCTGGCCGGCGTGAAGCCCGAACTGCTGACGGCCGCACTGGGCGCCGGCTGTCTGCTCGTCATGGCCTGGCGGCAACGGACGACCGACGGTTACTGGGGCTGGCTGGCCGGCTTCATGCTGTTCTTTTCCACCGTCGGCATCTGGGGGGCCGGTATCGCCGGGCCGCAGATGCGCGGCTACGAGCAGATGGCCGCAGCTCTCAACCGGCTCGACCCGCAACGCAAACTCGACGTGCTGGTCTACCAGGGATTTCTGCCCTCGCTCTCCTTCTATCGCGGCAGGCTGACCGTCACTGCTTTCGGCCCGCAACGTGAAACCCAGTTCCAGCCCGAGGCGAGCTACCGTCCCTGGTATCCTGCCGACGACAGGGACCTGCGGCGTTTTCTCGCCGAGCGGGACGAACTGTTCGTGGTTGTCAGCAAGGGAAAGATCGAACCCTTCACCCGGCGCTACGACTTCCGCTGCGAACCGGTCCACGTCCAGCGAAAGCACAGCGCCTTTCTCTGCCGAAAACGGGCAGCGGCAACAACCCGACGCTGAGTCTTCCCGCAGGAATCTTCCCCGGGATATCTGGTTTCTGGTTCACGTATACTGCCCGCAACACGACACCCCAAGGAGATTGCGTCACATGTCCGCGCCATCCTGGCTTGCATTCGACCGTCGCCACATCTGGCACCCCTACGCCGCCATGAACAGCGACCTGCCGCTCTATCCGGTCGTCGGAGCCAGCGGGGTACGGCTGCACCTGGCCGACGGCCGGGAACTGATCGACGGCATGGCCTCCTGGTGGTCGGCGATCCACGGCTACAACGTGCCGGAGCTGAACGCCGCCGCCGAAGCGCAGCTCGACAGGATGGCGCACGTGATGTTCGGCGGCCTGACCCATCCGCCGGCGGTCGAACTGGCCCGGCTGCTGGTCGAGCTGACACCGCAGCCGCTGCAGCATGTCTTCTTCGCCGATTCCGGCTCGGTGGCGGTGGAGGTCGCCATCAAGATGGCGCTGCAGTACTGGTACAGCCGGGGAAAACCGGAAAAGCACCGGCTGCTCACCATCCGCAACGGCTACCACGGCGACACCTTCGGCGCCATGGCGGTCTGCGACCCGGAGACCGGCATGCACGGCATCTGGTCCGGCATCCTGCCCCGCCACCTCTTCGCGCCGGCGCCAAGGTGCCGTTTCGGCGAGCCCTGGGACGACAGCGACATCCGGCGGCTGGAAGAGCTCGCCGGGCGGCACCGGGACGAGCTGGCGGCGATCATTCTCGAACCGATCGTCCAGGGCGCCGGCGGCATGCGGTTCTACGCCCCGGAGTATCTGCGCCAGGTGCGCCGCATCTGCGACCGTTTCGATCTGCTGCTGATCGCCGACGAGATCGCCACCGGCTTCGGCCGCACCGGCAAACTGTTCGCCTGCGAACACGCCGGCATCAGCCCCGACATCCTCTGCCTCGGCAAGGCGCTGACCGGCGGCTACCTGACCCTGGCCGCCACCCTGGCCTCCTCGCGGGTGGCCGAAACCATCTCCGGCGGCGAGCCCGGCGTCTTCATGCACGGTCCGACCTTCATGGCCAACCCCCTGGCCTGCGCCGTCGCCGCGGCCAGCATCCGCCTGCTGCTGGCCAGCCCCTGGCAGCAGCGTGTCCGGAACCTGCAGGCAGGCCTGGAAGAGGGGCTGGCCCCCTGTCGCGAACGGCCACAGGTTGCCGACGTGCGGGTGCTCGGCGGCATCGGGGTCGTCGAGCTGCGCACACCGGTGGACATGCGCATGATCGTGCCCGCCTTCGTCGAGCGCGGGGTCTGGGTCCGCCCGTTCGGCCGGCTGGTCTACGTCATGCCGCCCTACGTCATGAACGACGGGGAACTGGCCACCCTGACCGGTGCCATCCGCGAGGTCGTCGCCGAATCGGCCGTGTAAGAAGACTGGCCTTGCGGCAACACTCTGTTATCCTTGATCCTGAATCAGTGAGCTTGTCACCGGCGAATAGCGCAAGTCATTGACCTGCCTGCGCTTCCCAGAAATCACCGGCGAACCTATGGGTGCGCCTTAGATTTTTGAAAACCGCATTCAGGCCAAGCGCTTACACTCTTCATCCGGCACAAACCCACTGATCCAGGTTGACGAAAGAACGGCAACCCGTAACCTGCGGCCGCCCGACCGGCCTCGGAACCGTCCCGAGACCCGACATCCATGCTCTATCTCCATCTGTTCACCGCCCTGGCGGTCATCCTCTTCGGCGCCCTCGTCGGCGGCCGGCTGGCAGCGAAGCTGCGGCTCCCCCGGGTCACCGGCTACCTGCTCGCCGGCCTGCTCGCCGGCCCCTCCTTCGCCCACATCAGCGGCCTGCCCGAGCTGATCTCCCCCGACGCCCTGAGCGAGCTGGCGGTGGTGAGCAACCTGGCGCTGGCGATCATCATGGTCAACATCGGCGGCCAGTTCCGCACCGACCTGCTGCGCCGCTACCGCCGCCGCATCCTGCTCTTCTCCCTGGGCGAGAACGCCGTCACCTTTTTCGCCGTCGCCCTCGGCACCCTGCTGGTCAACCAGCTGCTGCTGCAGGTCGCAATTCCCGGCCTGGGCCTGGGGGAGTCCTCGTTCTTTCTCGCCCTGCTGCTCGGCCTGATCGCCATGGCCACGGCACCGGCGGCCACCCTGATGGTGATCCGCGAATACGAGGCGAGCGGGCCGGTGACCAACACCCTGCTCACCCTGGTCGGCATGAACAACCTGGCTTCGGTCATCCTTTTCGTCGCTGCCGAGCACCTGCTGATTCACGGCACCGGCGACTGGCTGCTGCTCATTACCCGGCTGTTCGGGCCGGTCGTCATCGGCGGCCTGTTCGGCTTCGCCCTCTCGATATGGACCCAGCGCCTGGAGCTGCGCAGTGAATACAAGATCCTGCTGCTCGGCGGTGTCGCCGCCTGTGTGGCACTCAGCGAAGCCCTGCGCCTGGACAGCCTGCTGGCCAGTCTGGTGCTCGGCATCACCCTGGCCAACAGCTCCCCCCGTTGGCACCGGCTGCTCGAATCACTGCGCCAGATCGACTATCCGCTCTACGTGGTCTTCTTCGTCCTTGCCGGCGCCAACCTGCACCTCGAGACTTTGGGACACATCGGTCTGCTCGGGCTGGTCTACGTGCTGGCCCGCAGCGGCGGCAAGCTGGCCGGTGCCTGGCTCGGGGCCCGGCTCGGCCGTTTCGGGCCGCGGGAGCGGCGCTGGATCGGCATGACCCTGCTGGCCCAGGCGGGCGTCGCCATCGGCCTGGCCAACGGCCTGGCCGAAAGCTGGCCCGAAGGGGGGCAGCTGGTGCAGACGGTGGTACTCGGTGCCGTGGTCATCTTCGAGATCTGCGGCCCGCTGGCGGTCCGGCACGGACTGGTTCATTCGGGGGAGGTTCCCCTGCTGTCGCTGCTGCAGAAGCAGGCCCCCCAGGGCACCCTGGAGGGACTGCACAGCGTGGTGCATCACTTCCGCGCCTCGCTGGGCTTGCCGGCCGGGCACCAGGTGAGCGATCCGGGGGATATCCTGGTGCGCCACATCATGCGGCAGAACGTGGAAACCATCCACAACGACACCGGCTACCACGAACTGCTGCGGCTGGTGGCCCACAGCAGCTACGATCGTTTTCCGGTGGTCGATGGCGAGAACCGCTTCATCGGCATGATCGCCTACACCGAGATCCGCAGCCTGCTGTTCGAGCCCGACCTGGCGCGGCTGGTGGTCGCCAGCGACCTGGTCACCAGCGTCCACCTGACGGTGGCACCGGACCAGTCGCTGCGCGAGGTGCTCGATCTCTTCCACCGGCACCGGGACGTCAGCTACTTTCCGGTGGTCGATCCGGCCGAGCCGGAACGGCTGCTCGGCATCCTCAGCCAGAACGACGTGCTGGCGGCCTTCCGCCGGCTGGCGGAAGACGCCTGAAAAAAGGCGGGCGGCCCTGTCCGGGCCGCCCGCCTTTCCTCTGCTTGCCAGCGTGGCGAAAGATCACTTCTTCAGCCACGGCTTCACCTTGGCCGCTTCCGGCGAATCGGGAAAGCGCTCCACCAGCTTGCGCCAGATCACCTCGGCGTTGGCCTCGTCTTTCAGTGCCCGGAAGGCCAGGCCCTGTTTGAGCAGGGCGGCGGCCACCTTCGGATGATCGCCGTATTTTTCGATCACGTCCTGAAACTGCAGGATGGCGTTTTCGTACTTCTTCTCCCCGTACCAGGCCTCGCCGATCCAGTAGGTGGCATTGGCCGCCAGGTGATGGTCGGGATAGCGTTTGAGAAACGTCTCCAGGGCCTTGCGGCCGGCGGTGAAGTCCTGCCCCGAGCGGATGGCGTCGAGCCCCTGCTGGTAGAGGGCCTCCGGGGTTGCGGGCGCGGCCGGAGCCGGTGCGGGAGCCGCTGCCTTGCGCGCCTCCAGGGCCGCCAGGCGTTCCTCGAGGGCCTTGACCTTGAACTGCAACTCGTCCCGCAGCGCCGCCAGTTCGTCCTGCAGCCGCCTGTCGGTAGCCTGCCGTTCCTCTACCCGTCCCTGCAGCCCGAGCACCTCCTGCCGGAAAGCATCGAAGTCGGCCCGCAGGTCAGCCTGCGTACGCACCACGGCCGCCAGCTCCTGCCGGCCGCCGCCGGCGTTCAGCTCTTTGCGCAGGGCGACGACGGCCCGTTCGCTCTCGGCCAGGCGCCGCTTCATCTCCGCCAGATCGCTCTGGACCTTCTGCTGCTGTTGCGGATTGACACAGCCGACCAGAACCAGGCACGTCAGCAGGGTCGTCAGTGCAAGTCGTGCGATCATGCTGTTCTCCTCAAACGACCAGGGGCCGCGCCTTGGCGCGGCCCCTGGGTCAAGCGGCTCATAATCCGGGACACGCCCGCCTTCACCCGTCCTGGACACTCCAGACGTCCGTCAGCGGACCACCTTGAACTCGGCCCGGCGGTTCTTGGCCCAGGCGGCTTCGTTGCTGGCCGGGTCGAGGGGCATCTCCTCGCCGTAGCTGATGGTGCTCAGCCGGTCGGCGGCCACCCCGAGCGACACCAGATAGTCGCGGGCGGCCACGGCCCGCCGCTCGCCGAGGGCGAGGTTGTATTCGTCGGAGCCGCGCTCGTCACAGTGACCCTCGATGCGAATCTTAAGGTCGGGGTGGGCCTTCAGCAGGGCGGCGTTGGCGGCCAGGATGTCCCGGGCCTCGGGTGACAGGGTGTACTGGTCGAAGTCGAAGTGAATCCGCTGCAGCTTGCTGGCAACCGCTTCCAGGTCGGCCGCCATCTGTTCCTGCACCGCCGATTCGCTGACCCCCTGGTCGGAGACGGCGCTGGGCTGCTCGGCGGCAACCTTGGTCTCGACCGGTTGCTCAGCGGCGGTTTCCGTGACGGCCGGTTTCTTGGCGCAACCGACAACCAACAGGGAACACAGCGCGATCATGGCAATCCACTGCAATACGATGCATTTTCTCATGGTGTTCCACTCCTTTCAAACGGCAATAAAAAAAGGTTTTATTCTTGTGTTCCGGCAGACTAAAACAGCTCGATTATACAGAAAGCGAATGAAAAGACAAGGCTTTCACGCGCTCAGAACCGCGGTGACCAGGCCGGATGGTTGCAGTTGCCGCCCGGCGGTGAAATCGTCCACTGGCCGGTGCCGTCGCTGCGCATCAGGACGATCTCCTTCTTGCCGGAGGCATCGGAGGAATAGACCAGAAAACGGCCGTCCGGACTCCAGCGGGGATGCTCCTTGTTGCCCGGACCGAAGGTCAGGCGGCGCTCGTCGCTGCCGTCGGGCCGGATGATGTAGATGTCGAAAACGCCGTTCTCCTTGCGGCTGAAGGCGATCCAGTCCCCGGTCGGCGACCAGGCGGGTGTGGCATTGTACTTGCCGTCGAGGGTCAGGCGGCGCACCTCGCCGCCGGGCGCCTTGATGAACAGGTGCGGATTGCCGCGTCGGTTGGAGACGAAAACCAGTTCCTCGCCGTCGGGCGACCAGCTCGGGTCGATGTCGATCCCCCAGTGCCGGGTCAGGCGTCCGACGATCTTTCCAGCGGTAGAGAGCAGATAGATCTCCGGGTTACCGTCCTTCGACAGGGTCAGGGCAATCCGGTCACCGTCCGGACTGAAGCGCCCCCCCACGTTGAGCCCCTTGCGGGAGGAGAGACGCCGCTCCCGTCCGGTGTAGATCTCCTTCAGGAAGAGGTCGGTGTTGCCGTCACGGTAGCTGGTGAAGATGATACGGCGACCGTCGGCGGAGAAATCGGGATTGAGGACGATGGAGTTGTGGGCGGTGATACGGATCGGGTCGTGCCCGTCGACATCCATCAGGTAGAGCTCCTTGTGCCCGGTCTGGTCCCCGATGAAGGCGATGCGGCTGCTGAACGGCCCGAAACGGCCGGTCAGGGTCTTGAGCACCTGGTCGGCGAAGGCATGGGCGATGCGGCGGACATCACCGGTGCGGCCGACGTAGCGCCGGCCGTCGAGCAGCCGGCCGGCCCGCACGTCGAACAGCCGCGCCTCGACGATCAGCTGCTCGCCACGCACCCGGTAGCCCCCCTTGATCAGCATCTCGGCGCCGAGCAGCCGCCACTCGGCGAAATCGACGTCGATCGAGACCAGCCCCAGCCGGCCGGCATCGGCGAGAAAGGCCCGTTCGTCGATCAGCCGGAAGAGACCGGAGAAGACCAGATCGTCGTGCAGCACCCGGGCAAACTCTTCGGCCAGGGCCGGCGCCGGTTTTTCCAGCGGCAGGGGAGCGACCAGGGCCAGCGGAATCTCCTGCTGTCCCGGCGCCCGGATCTCGATGGCGGCCGGGGCATTGCCGACCGTGGTCAGCAGCAGCAGGATGAGCAGAAACAGTCGGCGCATGGCTCAGTCCATCAGGTCCTTGAGGTTGAAGAGGATCGTCTCCCGCAGCATCCGGCCCGGCGGTGGCTCCAGCCGGTCGACACTGCGGATGGCACGGGCGACCGAGTCGTCGAACAGGCGATCGCCCGAGGGCGAGATGAACCTGTAGTCCTTGAGGTAGCCCCGGGCGTCGTAGACCACCTCGACCTCGGCCTGGAGGTCACGGCGGCTGACTTGGTAGGGGGACAGGGCCCAGGCCTCCTTGTAGGCCTGCCGCAGCCAGAGCCGGTAGCCGACCCCCTGCTCGTCACCCCGCCCCTTCTCCTCACCCAGGGGGACCTTTTCCGTCGCCCGGGTATCGCTGGCGGCCATGGCGGCCAGCTGCCGTTTCAGGCGCAGCATCTCGAGTCGGCGCCGGAGCTTCTCCTCCGCCGCCTGGGTGGTCGCCTTCGGTCCCGGCCGGGTCGCCGTCGTCTTTGCCGGCGGCTCCGCCTTTTTGACCGTCGGCTTCGGCGCCGCCTTCTTGGGCGTCACGACCTTTTTCGGCTGCGGCCGCGGTTTCGGCTTCGGTTTCGGTCTGGGCCGCTGGCGAACCTGCTTGACCGTCTTCTTCTTGCGGGCCGGCTTCGTCACCCGGCCGTCCGGCCGTCCGGCCTGCGGCGCCTTCACCGGCAGGTTGACCAGGTCGACCACATAGGCCGGCGGCCGCACCTGGTGCCGGCGGGGCAGCAGGTGTCCGCCGGCCAGCAGCAGCAGGATCAGGTGCAGCGCCAGCGAAGCGCCCAGCATCGCACCGAGCCGGGGATCGCGCCGCTCCCGGCCACCACGCCAGCGTCTGTTGTCCGCCCCGGTTCGCCTCACCTTGCGCGTTCAGCCTCCTCGGCCACCATGCCGAGCCGGGCCACCCCCGCCGCCTTGATCGCCGCCATCACCTGCACCACCCGGCCGTAGGGCACCTTGCGGTCGGCCTCGAGAAAGACCTCCTTCGACTTGCGTTCGCTCAGCACCTGCCGCAGCACCGGCGCCAGCTTCCGGGGCGAGGGGACGGCCACCTTGCCGACGCTGATCCGGCCGTCGGCGGCGACGGAGACCACCAGGGGATCGTCCCGGCCGGTCAGGGAGGGAGCGTTCTGCACCTCCGGCAGATCGACGTCGACCCCCGTCTCCATCATCGGCGCCGTCACCATGAAGATGATCAGCAGCACCAGCATGACGTCGACGAAGGGAGTGACGTTGATCTGCGACAGGGTGGAGCGGCCCCTGACCTCCCGGCGTCCGACTTCCATGGCTTCAGTCCCGTCCCATGCGCTGCACGATGTTGAGGAATTCCTGGCAGAAGTTGTCCATCTCGCCGGTCAAAACGTTCACCTTGCTGACGAAATGGTTGTAGGCCACCACCGCCGGAATGGCCGCCACCAGGCCGATGGCGGTGGCGATCAGGGCCTCGGAGATGCCGGGGGCCACCACCGCCAAGGAGGCGCTGCCGGTCTTGCCGATGCCATGGAAGGAGTCCATGATGCCCCAGACGGTGCCGAACAGGCCGATGAAGGGGGCCGTCGAGCCGGTGGTGGCGAGAAAGGTCAGGTATTTCTCCAGGCGCTGGGTCTCGCTGGTGGTGGCACGGCGCAGGGCGCGGGCGACATTGTCGGCCCGGCCGAGGTCCGCTGCCGGTCCGCCGCCGTTCTCGCCGCCGCGCTGGCCGCGCATCAGTTCCCGGTAGGCCTCGCGGAAGAGGACGGCCAGCGGCGAATGGGAGAAGTCCTTCAGCCCCTGGCCGATCGCCTCGAAGTTCTTCTTCGCCCAGAAGAAATCGAGAAACCGCTCCGATTCGACGATGGCGCGGCGGATGATCCGGAACTTGAGCAGGATGATGGCCCAGGAGACCACGGAAAAGTAGGCGAGTATCAGCAGGACCAGCTTGACCACCGGTCCGGCTCCGAGTATCAGCTCCAAGGAAAACCCTCCTTTGCCGCCCGTGCCGGCGATTGGATAGCGTCCGGCGACTGCCGGAGTCTGCGATTATCGGCCATCGAAATGGGCAAGTCAACGTGCGGAACCACAGGCCGCGGCCGCTCGTCGCGGCGGTCCGCCGGCGCGGGAATCCGTTCAGGCCAGATCGGGACGGATGCGGCGCAGAAAGCACGCCGCGTCGCTGCCGGGGCTGCGGATCAGCAGCCGGCGCAGGGCGGCGGCATCGTCGACATCCTGCCAACAGCCGATCTCGGTGTAGCGCAGGCCGGCGGCGGCCGCCCGCTTCCGGGTTTGCGCCAGCACCTGCCCGCTGCTCCAGGGAATGCCGGCAAAGAGCGGCGGACAGGGCCGCCGGCAGCCGATCAGCACGTAGCCGCCGTCGGCGGCGGGAATGGTGACCGCATCGTGCGCCGCCAGGGCGGCGAAGGCCTGGTCGACCAGCGACAGGGGAAGATCGGGACTGTCGGTGCCGATCAGGGCGGCGGCCCCGGCCCCGCTTGCGAGCAGAACGTCAAGGGCGGCGGCCATGCGGCGGCCGAGATCGCCCTCCGCCTGCGGCCGCAGTTCGAGGTCGGGAAACTGCTCCGCAAACCAGTCACGACTGCCGGCGTAGAACAGCACCAGCCGGCGGTCTGCCTGTCCGACCCGACGCAGGGTTTCCCGCAGGCAGACCTGATAGAAATCGGCCGCCTGCCGGGGGGTCAGCGGCGGGCAGAGGCGGGTCTTGACCTGTCCGGGTCGCGGCTGCTTGGCAAAGACGCCCAGAACCTGTGATCCCGTATCAGGATTGGGAACCGCGTGTGGATTTGCCGACTTTTCCACGCTTTCCACAGACTTTTCCACAGGTGTTCAGCAGCCGGACGAGGATTCCTCGACCAGGGCGTAGGCCGAGTGGTTGTGGATCGACTCGAAGTTCTCGCACTCGACGGCGAACCAGGTGATCTTCTTCTCCCGGCGCAGGCGGCGGGTCACCTCGCGGACGATGTCCTCGACGAACATCGGGTTGGCGTAGGCCTGTTCGGTCACCGCCTTTTCGTCCTCCCGCTTGAGCAGCGAATAGACCGGGGCGCTGGCGCAGGACTCGACCAGGGCGATCAGATCCTCGAGCCAGACATGTTCGCGGTAGCGGATGCGTACCCGCACGGTGCTGCGCTGGTTGTGGGCGCCGGCCTCGCTGATCTCCCGCGAGCAGGGACACAGGGAGGTGACCGGCACTGCCGCCTCGAGCACGAAATCGAAGGTCTCGCCGAGACTTCCGAGCATCCGGCACTGGTATTCCATCAGGCCCCGGGCACCGGACACCGGCGCCGCCTTTTCGATGAAATAGGGAAAATCGAGCTCGAGATGAGCACAGCTCGAATCGAGCCGCCGCTTCATCTCGGCCAGGATCTCCTCCAGCTTGTCGACGCTGATGGCGCCGTGATAGCGGTTGAGGATCTCGATGAAGCGGCTCATGTGGGTTCCCTTGAAATGCTCGGGCAGATCGACGTACATGTTGACCCGCGCCACCGTGTGTTGCCACTGCCGGGTCTTGTCCTGGACGACGATCGGATAGCGGATTCCCTTCACCCCCACCTTGTCGATGGGGATGTTGCGGGAATCGGGCGACTGCTGCATGTCGGGCATGGTCATGACGGACGGCTCCGCGGGTGACAGGGTTCTAGCGCTGGCAATAGACGACCGGGTCTTCGGCTCCCGCCTCGGCGAAGCCCTTCAGCCGCAGCCGGCAGGAATCGCAGCGGCCGCAGGCCCGTCCTTCCGGGTCGGGATCGTAGCAGGAATGGGTCAGGCTGTAGTCGACCCCCAGTTCGAGGCCGCGCCGGATGATCTCGGCCTTGCTCAGGTGCAGCAGCGGCGCGTGAATCCGGTAGCGCCCCTTACCCTCGACCGCCGCCGCCGTCGCCAGGTTGGCCAGGGTCTCCCAGGCGGCGATGTAGTCCGGCCGGCAGTCGGGATAGCCCGAATAGTCGAGGGCGTTGACGCCGATGAAGATGTCGAAGGCGCCCAGCACCTCGGCCCAGGCCAGGGCAAAGGAGAGGAAGATGGTGTTGCGGGCCGGCACGTAGGTGACCGGAATGCCCTCCTCCAGCGGCCGGTCCTTGGGCACCTCGATGGCATCGGTCAGGGCGCTGCCGCCGAAGGCGCGCAGGTCGATGTCGACCACCCGGTGCTCGACGGCACCCACCAGGGGCGCATAGCGACGGGCCTTCTCCAGCTCGACCGTATGGCGCTGGCCGTAGGAGAAACTGATGGCGTAGGGGGCGAAACCCTGGTCGCGGGCGATGGCCAGGCAGGTGGTCGAGTCGAGCCCGCCGCTGTAGAGAACAATGGCTTTCTTTTTCATCAGAAACCTCGCAGCCGGCACGGGGCCGGGGGTCAGTGGACCTCGTAAAACTCGCCGGTCCCCAGCCGGTGCACTTTCATCAGGTTGGTGGTGCCGGGGGCGGACACCGGACTGCCCATGGTGATCACCACCACGTCACCGCGCTGCAGCAGCCCCGAGTCGAGTACGCTGGCTTCGACGGCATCGATCTGTGCCTCGGTGCTCCCCTCGATGTCGACCCGCAGCGAACGGACACCGCGGTAGAGGGCCAGCCGGCGGCGGGCCGGCTGGGAGGGGGTGACGGCATAGATGGGCACGGCCGGCCGGTACTTGGAGACCAGGGTCGCCGTCTTGCCGGTCTGGGTGAAGGCGAGGATCGCCTTCGCCCCCAGGCTCTCGGCCACCCGGCAGGCCGCCTGGGCGATCGCCTCGGGCAGGGAACGCCAGCCGGCGACCTCCGGCAGCGGCATGAACATCTTCTGGCGCAGGTGGGGATCGGTTTCGACGTCGAGGGCGATGCGCTCCATCATCGCCACCGCCTCCACCGGATACTTGCCGGAGGCGGTTTCCGCCGACAGCATGACGGCATCGGTGCCGTCGAGGATGGCGTTGGCCACATCCGAGGTCTCGGCCCGGGTCGGCCGGGGGCTGTTCACCATGCTCTCCAGCATCTGGGTGGCGGTGATCACCGGTTTGCCGGCCTGGTTGCACAGGTGGATGATCCGCTTCTGGATCAGCGGCACCTTCTCCGGGTCGATCTCCACCCCCAGATCACCACGCGCCACCATGATGCCGTCCGCCGCCTCGAGAATCGCTTCGAAGTGGTCGACCGCTTCCGGCTTCTCGATCTTGGCGATCACCCGCGGTCCGGCAGCCCCGATCAGTCGCTTCAGCTCCAGCACCTCGTCGGCCCGGCGAACGAAGGACAGGGCGACGTAATCGATCCCGTGTTCGAGACAGAACGCAAGATCTTCGCGGTCCTTTTCGGTCAGGGCCGGTGCCGAGACCCGGACGCCGGGCAGGTTGATCCCCTTGCGGTCGCGCAGGGTACCACCCACCAACACCCGACAGCGCACCCGCGGCGGCGTCACCTCCTCCACCTGCAGCTCGAGCAGACCGTCGTCGAGCAGGATGCGGTCGCCCGGTCGCACGTCCCCGGGCAAACGTTCGTAGCCGGTCGGAATCAGGTTGTCACGCCCCAGCCCTTTTTCCGTGGTGATCCACACCTCTTCCCCGCGAAAGAGCTGCATGCTGCCGCCTTCCAGCTCTCCGACCCGGATCTTCGGACCCTGCAGGTCACCGAGAATGGCGACCGCCCGCTGCCGCTGGCGGGACAGTTCCCGGAGACGGTCGATGATCAGGGCCTTTTCCTCGGGTCTGCCGTGGGAAAAATTGAGCCGGAAGACATCCGCTCCCGCCTCCATCAGCGCCAGCAGCTGCTCCCTGCCGGCACAGGCCGGTCCGACGGTGGCGACGATCTTGGTATGACGGAATCCTGCTGACATCTCTGCCTCCTGCCTGCACCATCACGACCAGGGGACGAAATGGTGACAAATCCCTGAATCAGTGAGTTTGTCGCCGGCGAATAGCGCAAGCCATTGACCTGCCTGCGCTT
>CAYTVY010000021.1:0-25685 GCA_964441925.1 uncultured Geothermobacter sp. | reverse complement strand
TGCCGGCGGCGATCTGTTCGCCGGCGCTCTGGATCTTCTCCATGATGCCGTTCAGATCATTCGCCAGCTTGCGCACGACGCCACGCACCCGATCCTGACTGTCGCGCGGAATCACGTCAAACGTCAGATCGCCATTGGCCAGCCTTTCAAGATTGGCGACAATTTCGTTCTCCAGACAATCGGCAAGGGCGTCAAGCGAACGCGCCATCTCGCCAACTTCATCTTTCAGATCAAGATTCAACCGGGTTTCCAATCGCCCGTTTTCGATGTCCCTAAGCATGCCGACAGTTTTGATCAATGGCCGGCTCAAGCGGCCCGACAACCACAAGCCGATAACGAGAGCGACGATACTGGCCAGAAGAATAACCCCCACGATGACCCAAGCCATGCTGCTCAACTTGGCCATCAGAGCAGTTTCGGCAGGATTGATGACTTTTTCCTCAAACGCACTTTCAGCCTCGGTCAGAATCGTTGTCAGTGCAGCCTTGCGTTTTTTGTAATTCGTGACAGCCTGCTGCACAGCGAGCTGGGCAGCAAAAACAGCCAGACCTTTTTCTTGGAGAAGATCGAAATCGTCAGCAAAATCGGCAAATCGCGGATGATTGCGAATCTTGGCTGCCAACCGTTTGAATTCATCCTCCAAGGCCGGATCCGCGGTGATGAGAATGTCATTGTAGGTCATCACCATTTCCCACAAGTCGTTGCTCAGCTCGGCATCGTTCAATCGCCTTGCCGCTGCCAGGAGGGGAGTAACAGCGGCATCTGCTTCCTCCATCTTCTGCCCGGGTAGAAAACGTAGCTTGATGGGGTCTGCCATGCTGTCACGAACGGCTGTCAATTTGTTTCTGATCTCGCGCACCAAGCTCGCATCAAGCGCCGACTTTTCCAGGGCCAGCAGCTGTTCGGAAACAAATGCATCGACCCGCGACATGAATTCCTCCACCTTGACATCCGGTGACGGCTCGAGCACCGTCTGGCCGAAATCATTCATGCGGATATTGGTCTCCATGATCAGGTCGGCACTGTTCCAATAATCACGGACAAATGTTTGCGTCAGCCGTGAAACGGATTCTTCCTGAACGAGGATGAAAAGGCCGCCGGCACAAAACATGGCGACAATACTCAAAAATCCGACCAGAATTTTGAAGCGAATCCCCTGGTAGAAAACCCTTTTCATGACCTTTGCTCCCCTCCGCGGGTTTGTTGCCAAGCATCAGCAACGTTGACGGTGACGGACCAACCGGAAATGACGCCGTTGTCCAGCATATCGACCGACAGACCGTTTTTCTTTACCACCAATCTGCATCCCGCCCCCAGGGGCTTGAATTATCACCTTTCTTCCTCCCCACCCACCACAACGAAGCTCGAACACTCCCTTCCCCGGCAAGCGAAAAGCAGCCCAACGCCGAGTTGGCGGAAAAGCACCGCCCCGCGCAAAAAAAAATGCCGGCCCTGGGGGGCCGGCGATTCAAGGGGAGAGTGGGAGGTTGATTAGAGTCAGACTCCGCTGACTGCCAGTCGAACGCAGTTCTCGCTCGACCAGTTCTGGGAATCACAGATTCGGGGAATATCGATCAGGCTGCCAACGGCATGCGGCCCCGCAGCCTCGACCAGCCGCACCCTCACCCGGTCGGTGCGCAGAGAGTCAACCACCGCCCGGGCCCGGTAACGGCCGCGGAAATCGAACCAGCAGGCCACCACGGCGACACCGGGGGCAAGGTACTGGTCCTCCTGATGCAGGGCGAGTATCGGGTCGGGTCCCATCAGGCCGTCTCCTTTCCTCCGGAAAAGTGCCGCTGCAGGTGCGCCTGGAGCATCGCCTCGTAGGCGGCCTCGGCATCCTGCTGGTAGATCAGGCTCGACGCCACCTCGCTGGCCAGAATGGCGGCCCGGTACTTGGGCGGCAGCTGGCCGATCCGCCGCCGGTAACGGGGATTGTCACGCAGGATCTTCGGCAGGTGGGCCAGCAGCGCCCGCCGGTAGAGCGGCCGGTCGGCCAGTTGCGGATTTTTCTGGAAGTAGTCGAACAGCCGGGCGTAGTGGCCGTTGATCTCCCGGGAGATGGCGGCGGAGATCTCGGTGTAGCTGCCCCCGCCCTGCTCCTTGCGGCGGAAGATCAGCCGCGCCTCGTCGGCGGCCCGTTTTTCGAGAATCGCCAGCACGTCGCCGACATAGCGTTCCTTGTTGGCGAAAAACTCCTGCTCGCTGAGCAGCAGGTTGGCGATGATCTCGTAGGAGGATGAGATGACACCGCACTTGTTGGCCGAGGCGTCCCGCATGATGATGACGCCGGCTTCCTGCAGCCGGTCGCGCGCCTCCGGGGTGATGAAGGAGTTGGCCCCCTCGACGATGGCGCGGGCGCTGGGCCGGCCGTCGTGCAGAAACTGCTGCCAGTTGCCGCGGTGGATGGTCTCGGGTCGGCCGCCGGCGGGGATGAAGAGATCGGCCTCGACGGTAAAGACCAGGCTGTTGAACATCCGGTAGAACTCGTCGACGGTGATCCACTCCTCGACCAGCGCGTCCCCCTGGCGGCTGATCTTGCGGTAGAGCTCGCGCAGTCCGTCCTTGCGGGTCTGGCTGCGGAAGATCATCATGCCGCCGTCGTGCAGCGCCTGCGGATCGTACTGGTCGATGTCGTGCCGCAGCACCACCTGCGCCAGGGCGTCGTGATCGGCGCCGGCCGGATCGAACAGCGCCCCGGTGCCGTCGAGAATCAGCCGGATCTGCACCTTCGGCGCCCGCTCCAGCAGCAGGCGCAGGGCATTGCCGGCGACGTCGCCGCCGGGCCCGCCGGTCATCTTGACACTGAAGGCGTCCCGCCGCATGTCGATGCCCATCTGCTGCAGGGTGATGTCGGCAAAGGTGATGACGCCGGTGGAGGTGACACCGAACTCCTTGTGGTTGATGCCGAACTTCTTGCTCGAGATGACGCCGGGGCCGAGCAGGTAGCCGCGCTTGGTCGAGATGCGGGCGATCAGCTCGACCATCTCGTCGTGCATGTTCTCGTCCGGCCCCAGCTCGATCGGCTCGTCCTCCCGATAGTAGTCGACCACCCGCGGGTCGCGGGCCACCCCGTTTTCGGTGACGTAGATATCGAGGAAGGCCTGGATGAAGCCGTACTGCAGCTTGTATAGGCGGCGGGTGACCATCTCGCGGTTGGCGATGTCGGCGGCGTCGAGCACCACCACCATCTTCGAGCCGCCTTCGTAGATGTCCTTGTTCTTCAGGTGCTGGGTGTGGGCCAGAACGTAATTTTCGCGGAACAGGGTGTTGGCGTTTGTGATGAAGTCGTCCCGGTTCTTGGCCAGCACCGTCCGCCAGCCGCCACGGGCGATGTCGGAGAAGCCGATGTGGTAGCCGCAGCCGTGCCGGCCGAAGAAGAAGGTCACCCGGAAGGGCCTCTCCGGCGGCAGGTCGGAGGTGAACTCGGGTCCCAGCCGGTCGAGGTAGGCCGGATCGAGGCGGAAGGCCAGGGCGTGTTTCTCGGCGACGAAGAAATTGGTCTTCAGCGTGTGCTCGATGAAGAGCAGGCAGCAGCGGAAGATGGTCTTCCGGATGCCGTCGAGATAGGCGTGACCGGTGTTGTAGTCGTCGATCGCCCGCTCCAGCTCGGCGTGCTCGGTCCTGTAGGCTTCCTCGCGCTTCCGCAGGCCCGGCTCGAAGCGCGCCCGGAACAGGGCCACCAGGCGCAGGGTCATCTCCAGGTCCGACATGAAGGCGTTTTCCACTTCCTGGTAACCGAAACGGTCGGGCTGGTTGTGCGCCAGGGTGGTATGGCAGAAGCTGGCGAAGGCATTGACCAGCGAGGCGTCGATGCCGGTCATCCGGCCGGCGGCGACGTACTGGCGGTAGGTGGCCGAAACCGTCGACAGGATCTGGGTGTTGAACAGTTCCTGCTTGAGCTGGCTGAAGAGAAAACCGTTCTTCTCCAGCAGCGCCTCGCCATTGCCCTGCAAATAGAAGGTTCCGAGAAAATAGGGATGCAGACCGTTGTGGATGGTCAGGCAGTAGGCGCGCTTGATCCCCAGCCCGAGGCGCTTGAAGACCTCCATCACCTGGTGCAGAAAGTCGAGCTGCGGCGGGTTGCCGGCCGCGAAGAGAATCCGGTACTCGGGCTGGTCGACGATCTCCTGCGCCGGCTCGGCGTCGAAATAGACGCCGCCGCTGGCAACCGACTGCTGGTAGAGCCAGAGAATCTGGGCCACCCGGCGCGGCGGCGAGTAACGGACGTAATTCTCGTTGTTGACCCAGAGCAGGCGCAGTTCCTTCTCCAGTCGTCCCAGGTCGTAGCCGGGATAGTGTTCGCGCAAAGCGGCACGAATCCCCTTGACGAAGGAGCGCGGCACCCGGATCTCGCTGGCGGCGGCGATATCCTCGGCGGTCTTGCGGTCGAATTCGAACCGCTGCAGCTCGAGTTCCTCGCCGATCCCCGGAATGGGGGCATAGGAATGGGTAAACTGGGCGTAGGAGATCTCCCGCTCGCGCAGCAGCCGCAGGGTATCGTAGAGGGAGCCCGGCCGGTTCAGCCGGGCGATCACCAGTGATTTCGGCGTATCCCGCAGCACCAGGCGGCGGGTGTCCTTCAGGGTCGGCAACTGGATGGCGAGCGAGCCGATGGCATCGGCCTCGTCCCGCATGGTCACCGACAGGTAGGGATGCATCTGCTCCTGCAGCCACTGCAGGTTGGCGCCGGCCTCGAGACAGCGGGCGGTAATGGTCTTCGATACCTGGCGGAACCAGCGCACCTTTTCCGATTCGGTCATGCCAGACTCCTGCTTCTCAGTCGGTCAGGGGAATCAGCAGCACCGGCGTGTCCGCCTTGCGGACGATCCGCTGGGCGACACTGCCGAGAAACGCATACTCGAGACGCCCCTTGCCATGGGAACCGATGACGATCAGATCGGCGCCGCAACGCTTGGCCTCGGCGAGAACGACCGGCGCCGGCGGGCCGTGCAGCACCTCGATCCGGTCGATCCGCTCGAGATCCTCCGGGTGGTCGGCCAGCTCCTCGCGGGCGAACTGCCGCAACTTGCGGCTCAGCTCGCCGGCGACCTCGTCGCGATGTTCCTTCTCGATATGCCCGAGCTTGCCCTCGCCCATGATGGTGGCCACATAGTTGATCATCGCCTGGTCGACATCGGGCAGCACGTGCACGATCTCCACCGAGGCCTGGTGGGCCCGGGCCATGGCGACCACGTGCCGCAGCACGGTCGAAGCGCTGGCGGAGAGGTCGGTGGCAAACAGAATCTTGTTGTAGACCGGAATCATACTGCACCTCCTTGGGCCGCAGCGGCGACGGCGGCGGCGTGTTTCCGCGCCCGCGGCAGCTGCATCAGGTAGATGACCACCAGCAGGGCGACACCCGCCAGGTAACAGATGTAGTGGTTCTCAAGGCCGATCAGATGGCCCCAGAAGTCAGGCCGGAACATGATGGCGCAGACCAGAAAGAGCAGCAGGGTTTCGTGGAACCTGTTCTTGGCGATGAACCAGCCCTGGGTGGCGGCGGCAAACGAACAGGTGCCGAAGCAGGTCATGACGAAGATGAAGATCGCCAGCGGGAAGCTGTCGATACCGACCAGCAGGATGTCGGTATTGAAAATGAACATGAAGGGCAGCGCCGCCGTCCGGATGTCGTAGAGGAAGCCCTGGATGCCGGTCGGGATCGGTTCGCTGCGGGCGATGGCGCTGGCGGCGTAGGCCGCCAGGCCGACCGGCGGCGTGTCGTCGGCCAGAATGCCGAAGTAGAAGCAGAACAGGTGGGCGGCGATCAGCGGCACGACGAAACCGCTGTCCCCGGCCAGGGTGACCAGGGCCGGCGCCGTCAGGCTGGCCATGACGATGTAGTTGGCGGTGGTCGGCAGCCCCATGCCGAGAATCAGGCTGGCGATGGCGACGATGCCGAGCATCATGTAGAGGTTGCCCATGCTCAGGGTGTCGATGATGTCGGTGACCAGACCGCCGAGGCCCATGGTCACCACGCCGACGACCACGCCGGCCGCCGCCGTGGCCACGGCGACACTGACCATGTTGCGGGCACCGGCCACCATCCCGTGGAAGATGTCGGCGACGCCGAGCTTCAGCCCCTCACCGAAAGGCAGCCGCTCTTCCTTGCGCAGCCGCGCCACATGCTGGAAGAGCATGATCACCAGCAGCACCATGGTGGCACGGAAGGCCGCCATGTCCGGCGAATGACGGGGAATGATCAGCTCGTAGAGCAGGTAGAGAATCGGCAGCAGGTAGTGCAGACCGCCGAACAGCACCTGGAAGAAGACCGGAAGCTCGGCCTTCGGCAGGCCGCGCATCCCCAGCTTGCTCGCCTCGATGTGGGTAAGGAAGAACAGGGCCACGTAGGAGGCGAAAGCCGGAATCGCCGCCGCCTTGCAGACCTCGAGATAGGGCAGGTTGACGTACTCGGCGATGATGAAGGCCGCCGCCCCCATGACCGGCGGCATCAGCTGCCCGTTGGTCGACACCGCCACCTCGATGGCCGCCGCCTTCTTCGGCGGATAGCCGACCTTTTTCATCATCGGAATGGTGAAGGTACCGGTGGTGACCACGTTGGCGATCGACGAGCCGGAGATCAGGCCGGTCAGGCCCGAGGAGAGCACCGCCGCCTTGGCCGGCCCCCCCTTGTAACGGCCGAGCAGGCTCATCGCCAGATCGATGAAGAACTTGCCGGCGCCGGCCCGCTCCAGCAGGGCACCGAACAGCACGTAGAGGAAGACGATCTTGGCCGAGACATAGATCGGCACCCCGTAGATCCCCTCGGTGGTCAGCGAAATCTGCCCGATGTAGCGGGTCAGACTCACCCCCTTGAAGGAGAGGAAGTCGGGCATGTAGGGCCCGAAGAAGGAATAGAGGGTGAAGACGATGCCGATCACCGCCAGCGCCGGACCGACCACCCTGCGGGTCGCCTCCCAGAGAATCAGCACCAGCAGACCGCCGATGATCATGTCGCGCGTGTTGGGTATGCCGACCCTGCTGGCGATCCCCTCGTAATCGATGGCGATGTACAGGGCGATCAGGGCGGCGGTGAGCGCGATGACCAGATCGACCGTCGGAATCCGGTCGGTTGCCGACAGCCAGCGCAGCCCGGGGATGTTCACCTTCCGCTTCAGGGTGGGGAAGGAGACGAAGATCAGAAACAGGGCAAAGGCAAGATGGATGGAGCGCACGTAGGTCGAGTCGAGAAGCAGCCAGCTCGACAGCGACAGCTGGAACAAGGACCAGCAAAACGCCACGGTCGGTACGATGAAGCGCTGCCAGCCCGAGGCGTGGCGCAGCCCCATCTCCTCCTCTTCCACCATGCGGCGGGCCTTCTCCAGCCCCTCGTCGATCGGTTCCTGCAGATGAGTGTCAGTCATGGTCGGTACTCCTGTGATGGCATATCGAGGCCTCGGTCGCCTCAGCCAAGCCGCCGGCGGCGGCTTGGCTGAAGAAACGAGGCGGAAGAAAGGCCGGGAGGCGATGCGCCTCCCGGCCGGGCGGCTTACTTCATCAGGCCGACTTCCTTGTAGTACTTCAGGGCGCCGGGATGAATCGGGGCCGACAGACCCTGCAGCATGCTCTCCTTGGTCAGCACGGCGTAGGCCGGGTGCAGCTTCTTGAACTCCTCGAAGTTCTCGAAGACTTCCTTGGTGATGGCGTAGACCACGTCGTCAGGCACGTCGGCGCTGGTGCACAGGGTCGCCTTCACGCCGAAGGTCTCGACATTCTTCTTGTTCATCACGCCGGGATACTGGTCGACCGGAATGTACGACGGAGCATAGTAAGGGAACTTGGCCACCAGCTTGTCGACCACGGCCTTGGGCACCTCGACGAAGTTGACCTTGCGGGCACCGGCGACCGCCTCCTTCACCGAACCGTTCGGGTGGCCGACGGTGTAGAAGAAAGCGTCGATGCGGCCGTCCTGCAGCATGCTGGCCGACTCGGCGGCCTTCAGCCCTTCGGCCTTGATATCCTTCTTCCAGTCGATGCCGGCGGCATTGAGCAGGTCGAGGGCATTGCCGCGCTGGCCGGAACCGGGATTGCCGATGTTGACGATCTTGCCCTTCAGATCAAAAACGGTCTTGATGTTCTTGTCGGCGGCGGCGACGATGGTCACCGACTCGGGATGGATGGAGAAGACGGCACGCAGCTTCTTCTGCGGCTTGCCTTTCCAGTCGGCGGTGCCGTTGTAGGCCTGATACTGACGGTCGGACTGGACGATGCCGAACTCGAGGTCACCGGCCATGATGGCGTTGACGTTGAACACCGAGCCGCCGGTCGACTCGACGGTGGCCCGCAGATGGTACTGCTTGCGCTTCTTGTTCACCATCTTGGCGATGGCGCCGCCGGTCGGATAGTAGACGCCGGTGACACCGCCGGTGCCGATGGTGACATAGGTGGTCCGGGCGGCGAAGCCGGAAACCGGCAGCAGGGCGACGGCAACGACCGCCGCAAGACAAAGGGTCAGCAACTTCTTCATGTTTTCTCCTCCTTGTACGGATTGGTTGATGTCACCGCAGGCGGTGACGGTGGTAGCGCTCGCACTCGCAGCGTATACAGCAAGGCCGATGCCAGCTCGTCGCGCCGGCGCCAACACCCTGTTTTGTAAAACGATTTTCTAAAAACGACGGGCCACGCGACGGCCGAAGAGGGTATAACTTTGGTTATGGCGCATGGGATGGCGAAAAGAAAAGAGCGGTTCGGGACGGACTTTGCCCGGGGGGTATAACCAGGGTTATGGTTATAGCCCTGGTTATACCCCCCGGGAAACGGAGCGACGCTGGCGCAGCCGCTTGCTCAGTGCCGGCTGGGAGATGCCGAGCAGCCGTGCCGCCAGGGTCTGGTTGTTGCCGGCCCGTTCCATGGCGGCATCGACCAGCATGTCCGCCGCTTCGCTCAGGGTCGGCAGCTCGGGCAGGACGGCAAAGATGTTCTCGCGGTCGGCCGTGCGTTGCAGTTCGCGTCCCTCCCCGGTCCGCTCGCGAAAGACCGCCATCGACAGCACCCCTCCCTCGTGCCGGCTGACGGCGTCATGCACCATCGCCTCCAGTTCCCGGACATTGCCAGGAAAGGAGTAGGACATCAGCAGGTCGAGCAGTTCCGGCGGCGGCGTCGGCACCGGCTTGTCCAGCTCGGCGGCGGCCTTGCGCAAAAAGTGTTCGAGCAGCAGGGGAATGTCTTCCTTCCGCTCGCGCAGGGGCGGGATGCGCACCTGGTGGGCATGCAGCCGGTAATAGAGATCCTTGCGGAAGCTGCGGTCGGCCACCTTGGCCGCCAGGTCCTGGTTGGTGGCGCAGATGATGCGCGCCGAACTCTGCCGTGGCGAGTCGCTGCCGAGCGGGTAGTATTCACCCTCCTGAATCAGCCGCAGCAGCTTGACCTGGCTGGCCGGCGACAGATCCCCGATCTCGTCGAGAAAGAGCGTGCCGCCGGCGGCCTTTTCCACCATGCCGGCCCGCTCGCGTTCGGCACCGGTGTAGGCGCCGCGGGCATGGCCGAAGAGGGTATCGGCAAAGACGTTGTCGTCGAGTCCGGCGACATTGACATTCACCTGCTCGCCCCGGCCGTTGCTCAGCAGATGCACCGCCCGGGCGACCAGTTCCTTGCCGACACCGCTTTCACCGAGAATCAGCACCGGCTGCCGGGAGGCGGCTATCGATTCGAGATAGCCAAAGATCGCCAGCATCGAAGGATGCCGGGTGATGATGTGGTCGAAGACCTCCGGCCGCTCCAGCCGGCGACCGAACAGCCGCCGCCGGATGGCCTGATTTTCCCGCTGCAGCCGGACCATGCGCACCGCCCGGCGCACCCCGTCGAGCAGGCGGTCCTCCTCCACCGTCTTGACGAAGTAGTCGAAGGCCCCCTGGCGCATGCAGCGCACGGCGGTCTCGAGCTGGTTCATGCCGGAGAGGATGATGACCTGGACCTCGGGGTGCTCCTCGGTGATCCGCTGCAGCAGTTCCTCGCCGCTGAGATGCGGCATGGTCAAATCGAGCAGCACCAGGCCGATATCGTGTTCCGCCAGCAGCCGGGGGACCTCCCGGCTGTCGGCACACTGCAGCAGGTTGGTGAACCCCCCCGGCCCCTCGAGAATCATGCCGAGGCTGCGCAGCCAGGGCAGCTCGTCATCGACCATCAGGATGGAAAATTCCGGATTGAGTGCGTCATTCATCGCCAGGTTTCTCCAGCGGCAGGCAGAGCCGGACCCGGGTTCCCTCGCCGGGACGCGAGGTGAATTCGAGCCGGCCCCCATGTTCCTCGACGATACCGGCCGAGACCGACAGCCCGAGCCCCGTGCCACCGCTCTCCCGCCGGGTGGTGAAGAAGGGATCGGTCAGTTTCGGCAGATGCTGCGGATCGATACCCCGGCCCTCGTCCGTCACCTCGAGCACCAGCCGGTCGCCCTCCTGCCAGGTCCGCAGCCCGATGGCCTGATCGTGCGAGGTCAGAGCCTGGCAGGCATTGAGCAGCAGGTTGACCACCACCTGCTCGATGCGCTGCGCCTTGCCGCGAAAGGTCGGCAATGCCTCTGTGAGTTCGATCCGGAAGCGGCCGGTCGCCTTCTTCAGATGGTTTTCCACCAGCCGCGCCGCCGCCCGGGCCACCTCGTTCAGGTCGACATCCTCGTTCAGTTCGGTGTCGTCCCGCCGGGCGAAATCCTTCAGGTCCTCGACGATGCGCTTGATGCGGCCGGCCGCCTGCTGCATCTCGTTGAGCATCTGCGGGATCTCGTCCCGCATGCGCGAATAGTTGAGCCAGCCGAGCCGGAAATCGCCCGTCTGCCGGTAATGCTCGTCCAGCCGGGCCGCCACGTCGGCCCAGACCTTCTTCAGGATCGGCAGGTTGAGCAGGATCAGGCCGTTGGGATTGTTCACCTCGTGCGCCACCCCGGAGACCAGTACCCCCAGCGACGCCATCTTGTCGGCCTGGATCAGCTGCTGCTGATGCACCTCGAGCCGTCGCAGGGCTTCCTCCTTCTCGGCGATCTCCCGCTTCAGATCCTCGGTCCGCAGGTCGACCTGCCGCTTGAGGGTACTCGACCAGATGACGGTCAGGATCAGCACCGCCAGCAACGGCCCGACGACCAGGGCACCGAGGCGGACGATGCGGTCCCATGGCACCCCCGGTTCGGGCAGCACCCCCAGCCAGCGCTCGTAGATCTGACGGTAGCGACCCGATTTCTTCAGCAGCGCCAGCCCCTCGTTGATCTTGGCCAGCAGATCACGGTTGCCCTTCTTCACCGCGTAACCGTAGTCCTGGGCCACCAGCGGCCGGGCGATGGGATGGATGTTGTTCAGGCCGGCCTTGTGGATCAGGTATTCGCCGGGCAGCTTGGCGACCAGGGCGGCATCACACTCGCCGCTGGCGAGCAGGCGCAGGGCATCCTCCAGGGTCTCGACCGGCACCAGCTCGGCATTCAGTTCCGGCCGATCGAGCATGAAATCGTGCATCACCGACCCGCGCATGACGATCACCCGCTTGTTGGCCAGATCCCGCAGCCTCTTGATCGGTGAGCCGTCACGCACCCAGATCGACTGGTGCACCTTGGCGTGCGGAATGGAAAAATCGACCTCGCGGGTCCGCTCGCGGGTGAAGGCCATCCCCTGCAGGACATCGATGCTGCCCTCGGCCAGCCCGCGCCGCATCTCGTCCCAGGGCCCGAGCCGGATCTCGATCTCCATGCCCATCACTTCGGCGATGGCACGGGACAGTTCGACGTTGAAACCGGCTGGTTCACCGTTTTCGTCGAGAAACTCGTAGGGAGGGTAATTGTGGTCGCCGCCGATGATGATCGGACTCTCACGGATCGGCAGCTGTCCGGGGTCATCGTCCTCGGCGACGGCCGGCAACGCCGGCAGCAGGAGAACGATGCAAAGCAGAAGCCCCCCCCACAACCGACTTCCTCCTGGCCGTCCGGCACGAACCGTCGCAGGACTGCCGGCCCCAATACAGCCGACGACAACTCTGTCTCGCCTACCTCCCGGCATCCGCCTGCTCCGCCATCTCCCGAAGATCTTCCAGTATCCGCCCTCCCCGGCGAACCGGCAACGAAAAATGCCCCTCGCCGAATACTTCCTCCAGCACCGCCGTCGGCAGCCGGGCCGCGTACCAGCGACCGTGGGCAACGGGCACCGTCCGGTCGTCCCCGCCATGCCAGATGCGCACCGGCATCCGGACCGCCGCCAGGGAAAAACCGAGCGGCCCGGACAGCAACTGCAGATCCTGCACCACCCCTTCACCACCCTGGCGAAACGCCTCGGCGATGGCGGCGGTCAACCTGTCGCGCACCTCCGGCTGCCGCCAAACGGCACGATCGGCCGACGGCATGACCGGCGCCAGCAATCCCAGCGTCCACGCCGGGCGGGCGGCGAGCAAAGGGCAGACGACAAAACGGAAGAAGGGACGGGCCAGTCGCGGGCAGGACTGCATCAGGCCGAAACAGAGACGGGCCGGCAGATGCAGAACCCGCATCAGCTCCGGAACCACCAGCGGTCCCAGAGCACAGACCAGCCCCAGTGCCGAGATCCGCTCCGGCAGTCGCGCGGCAGCGGCAAGAGCGAATAGACCACCGCCCGACACTCCGAGCAGGGCAAAACGTCCGATACCCAGTTCGTCGGCGACAGCCGCCAGATCGGCGGCCACGTCCCCCAGCCGTCGTCCGGGCCTGGCATCGGAGCTTCCGTATCCGGGCCGGTCGACGGCAACCAGCCGCACCCCGCAACGGGCCGCCTCGTCGGCGATCAGCGCCGCCTCCAGGCGGCTGCCGGGGAGACCATGCTGGTAGAAGACCGGGCGCCCCGCCGCGTCACCGAAGATGCTGACCGCCAGCCGCCTGCCATCCGGCAGGCGCAGCAGCCGGGTCCGCCGATGCTCCGACACCCCGCCTCCGGCTAGTCGATCCCGACGAAGAGCTTGATGTACTGCAGGCGCTCGAAACTCTCCGGATGTTCACTGTGTGCCCGGCTCAGCCGGCCGCGGAAGCTGTCAAGACGGTCAAATCCCTGCTGCCGCATCCAGTCCTCGAGCTGCTGCCGGATGACGCCGATCTGCTCCAGGCCGTGCAGGAAGAGCGTCGAGCAGAGCTGGACCACCTGGGCGCCGGCCAGCAGCTGCTTGACGGCGTCCGACCCGTCATGAATACCGGTGGTCGCCGCCAGGTCGGCATCCACCCGGCCGTAGAGCTGCGAAATCCAGCGCAGGGAAGTGTGGATCTCGCTCGCCGTACTGTAGGGATTGCCCGCCCGCAGCTCGAGACGTTCGATGTCGATGTCGAACTGGTAAAAACGGTTGAACAGCACCAGGGCATCGGCGCCACGCCAGACGATCCGTCCCCCGCTCTCTCCGGGACCACACCAGCCGACGGTGAAGGGCGGCGCCTCCTGGCGGTCGGAGCAGAGATACTGGGCAAAATGGGCAAAAGAGCTGAAATAGGGGCCGATCTTCATCGCCACCGGGATGTCGACCTTCGACTTGACCTCGTGCAACACCCGGTAATAGCGGTTCTCGACCGCTTCCGAACTCTCGCCGGCATCGGCCGGCATCAGGGCGACGTTCAGCTCGATGGCGTCGGCGCCGGCACTTTGCAGCTTCTTCGCGTAGTCGGCCCAGCGCTCGGCGGTGACGCAGTTGAGGCTGGCGATCACCGGGATCGTCACCGCCTTTTTCGCCTCCTCGACCAGCTGCAGGTAGTCCCGGGGGCCGAGTTCCACCCCGTAGCCCTGCAGATATTCCAGCCCCTCGCCACCGTACATCCCGTCGGCGGAGTCGGCCATGCTGCCGGTCTCGGCCAGAATCTGCTCCTCGAACAGCGACTTGAGTACGACGGCACCGGCACCGGCTTCGGCGCAGCGGCGAATGCCGTCCAGGGTTCCGGTCAGGCCCGAGCTGGCGACGACAAGGGGATTCTTCAGGTTCAGTCCCATGTAGCGGGTTGCAAGATCGACCATGGCATCCTTCCTCTGGTGGTATCGGTTCGGCGGCAGGATAACGCAAAACGCCGGCAGAAGGCCAGATCATTCAACGACTTCAGACCGCGTCCGATCGGCGGGAAAACGGATTCATCATTGACCCCGGGCCGGAGCTGCCCTAATCTCTTGTTTCATGGGGTCAAAAATGAAGCTGGAAACTTTCGCCCTTCTGCTGCTGGTCGTTCTGCTCGCCTTCTACGCCGGCTGGTATGTCTACGACGCCCTGGAACCGGCAGGCCCGCCGGCTCCGGTCGCCGATCTCGAGCCGCCCCGGCAGTCACCACATCAGCAGAGCGAGCGCTTGCCCATGCCGCCACGCCATCCGGTTTCCCTGCCGGAAAAACCGGCGCCGGCAGACGGACAGAAAGCCGCCCTTCTCCCCTTTCCGAAAGAACTGCCGGAGGTCGACACCTATCTGCAGCGACAGCTGTCTGCATTGCTCCGCGACAGGTCCCTGCTGCGACTGCTCCGGCTGGAACATTTCATCGGCCGGCTGGTGGTCTTCATCGACCAGCTGCCCGAAAAAGACCTGCCGCGGCAGCACCTGCCGGTGAAACCGCCGACGACACCCTTTCTCGTCGACCAGCGCAACGGCCATGCGGTGATCAGTCCGGAAAACGCCCGGCGCTACACACCCTATGTCCGGCTGCTGACCGCCATCCCGCAACCGACCCTGCTGCACATCTACCGCGGACTCTACCCCCTCTTCCAGCAGGCCTGGCGGCAGACCGGACAACCGGGCTACTTCAATGACCGCCTGATCGAGGTCATCGACCACCTGCTGGCCACGCCCCTGCCGGCAGAACCGCTTTTCCTGGTCCGGCACATCAACCGCTACCGCTTCACCGACCCGCACCTGGAAGCCGAATCTGCCGGCCGCAAGCTGCTGTTGCGCTGCGGCCGCCAGAACGCCCGCGCCCTGCTGGAATGGCTGAAGGAGCTGCGGGCCGGCCTGGCCGGCCCCGCCTGACGCCCATGCCCGACACCGCCCTCGCCCGCTACCGGCAGCTCCTCGCCCGGATCGACACCTTCACCGCCGAAGTCCGGCGGCGGCTCGGCGATCAGATGCACTGCCGTCCCGGCTGTGCCGACTGCTGCGTCCACATCGGGGTGCTGCCGGTCGAGGCCCTGGCCCTGTCCGGCGCCCTGGCGGCGGCCCCCCGGCCGCTGCGGCAGCGGATCCTCGCACGGCTGGACGACACCGACGAGGCCTGCCCGCTGCTGGCGGACGGCCTCTGCCTGCTCTACGAAGCCCGGCCGGTCATCTGCCGCACCCAGGGCCTGGCCCTGCTGACCGGCTCCGGCGACAGCCGCCGTCTCGACTTCTGCCCCCGCAACTTCCGGGAACTGGACAGCCTGCCCGGCGAAGCCGTTCTCGACCTCGACCGCCTCAATCAGAGCCTGGTGGCCATCAATCTGCTGCTGGGAAAAATCCTGAAAGAAAAGGGTATCGGGGTGCCAGAGCGCCTGCCGCTCGCCGACGCCCTCCGCTGGACGCCTTTCGGCTAGCCGAGAGCAACATCGAGCACCATCATCACCGCAAATCCGGCCAGGGTCGCCATGGTGACCAGGTCGATATGGGCGTTGATGCGCTGCGATTCCGGGATCAGCTCCTCGACGACAACGAAGATCATCGCCCCGGCGGCGAAACAGAGGGCGTAGGGCAGCACCGACTGCATGTGGGTCACAAAGAGCACACCGATCAGCCCGGCGACCGGCTCGACCATGCCGGACGCCTGTCCGAGCAGAAAGCTCCTGCCCTTGGCCATCCCTTCCCGGCACAGAGGAAGGGAGACCGCCGTCCCCTCGGGGAAGTTCTGGATGCCGATGCCCAGTGCCAGGGCGATGGCACCGCCCAGGGTCGCCGACGGCAGCCCGGCGGAAACGGCACCGAAGGCGACACCGACCGCCAGCCCTTCGGGAATGTTGTGCAGCGTGATGGCCAGCACCAGCAGGGTACTGCGCTGCCAGGATGTCTTGACCCCCTCGCTCTGGTCGCGGCGCAACCCGGGATGCAGGTGGGGCAGGAAACGGTCGGTCAGCCGCATGAAGACCCCGCCGCCGAGAAAACCGGTGACGGCGGTCAGCCAGGGGGTGAGCCCCAGCTCGGCGGCCATCTCGATGCCGGGGGCGAGCAACGACCAGAAACTGGCGGCGATCATCACCCCGGCGGCGAAACCGAGCATCGCATCGAGCAGTCGGCGCCGTACCACCGGTACGAAAAAGACCAGTGAGGCACCGGCGGCGGTCACCCCCCAGGTGAAGAGTGTCGCCAGCAGGGTCTGGGCGACGGGGCTGAGCTGCTGAAAGGTTTCGAACATGGCGGCAAGACAATCCAAAGGGTCGTGAACGTCCACAGGATACCGGCGACGACCTTGTCACAGGTTCCCGTCGTGACGCCGGCCTTTTTCCCGGACCGGAGGGTTCATCTCCGGCCGGCCGGACGGGGCGCGGTTGCCGCGTCCCGCCCGGCCGGCCGAAACATGGCGACCGTTCACTGGTTCTTCCAGACCGGCGGCCGCTTCTGCAGAAAGGCGTTCATTCCCTCCTTCTGATCCTCGGTGGCGAAGCAGAGCCCGAACAGATCCGCCTCATACTCGAAGGCCCGCTCCGAGCTCATTTCCAGGCCGTTGTCGACCGCCTCCTTGATCAGCCGCACCGCCACCTGCGGCTTGGCGGCGATACGGACCGCCAGTTCCCTGGCCGCCGACAGCAGCTCGTCGTCGGGATACACCTCGTTGACCAGGCCGATCGCCTGCGCCCGCCGGGCGGAAATCATTTCGCCGGTAAGCAGCATCTGCTTGGCGACCCCCTTGCCGACCAGTCGCGGCAGCCGCTGGGTTCCCGCCCAGCCCGGAATAATGCCCAGGTTGACCTCGGGCTGGCCGATCTTCGCACTCTCGGCCGCCAGGCGGATGTCGCAGGCCATGGCCAGTTCACAGCCGCCTCCGAGGGCATAACCGTTGATGGCGGCAATCACCACCTTGGGCATCTTCTCGATCTGGCAGAACAGCTTCTGGGCACTGCGGGCGGCCTCCCGGGCCTCGAGGGGACCGAGGGAGACCATCACCGAAATGTCGCCGCCGGCGATGAAAGCCTTGTCACCGGCCCCGGTGAGAACGACGACGTGCACGTCGCGATCCTCCTCCAGTTGCCGCAGCGCCGTCCCCAGCTCTCGGATGGTGTCGGGATCGAGGGCGTTGAGAGCCGCCGGCCGGTTGACGGTCAGGACGGCGACCCTCTCCTTCGTGTCGAGCAACAGGTTGCGAAAATCCACACATCCCTCCCTAGCGGTCGAGATTGACCAGTACCCGGCCGCGCGACTGCCCCTGCAGCATCCGGTCGATCTCCACCTGCAGCCCGTCCAGTCCGACCTCGCGGCTCATGGTGGCGAGCTGGGCCGGCTTCCAGGGCCCGGCCAGCTTGTCCCAGACCTGCTGCCGCCGCTCGCGATCGATCTCCACCGAATCGATGCCGAGCAGACTCACCCCGCGCAGAATGAAGGGAAAGACGTTGACATGCAGCTCCGGCGAAGCGACCAGGCCACAGCAGGTCACCGCCCCACCGTAACAGGTCGCCTTGAGCGCCGCGGCAAGAATCGAACCGCCGACGCAGTCGACCACACCACCCCAGCGTTCTGACAGCAACGGCCGGTCGGCGTGTTCGAGCACCTCGGCACGACGGATCACCTCGGCGGCTCCCAGTTCACGCAAAAAGGCATGTTCACTGTCCTTGCCGGTCGAGGCGACGACCTGGAACCCCTCGGCGACCAGCATGGGGATGGCCAGTGAACCGACACCGCCGGTGGCGCCGGTCACCAGGATGTCGCCGCAATCCGGCCGCAGTCCGGCATCGAGCAACGCCTGCACCGACAGCCCCGCCGTCAGGCCGGCGGTGCCCAGCATCATGCTTTCGGCCATGGTCAGCCCGGCGGGCAGCGGCAATGCCCAGTCGGCAGGAATACGGATATACTGCCCGAAGCCACCGGGAGTGTTCATCCCCAGGTCGCGGCCGGTCACCAGCACCACGGCTCCCGGCTTAAAGGATCCGTCACTGCATTCCACCACCTCGCCGACGGCGTCGATGCCGGGAGTATGTGGATACTTGCGGGTCACACCGCGGTTGCCGATCGACGACAGAGCGTCCTTGTAGTTGAGGGACGAATAGCGCACCCGCACCAGCAGTTCACCCGGCGGCAGTGCATCCGTGTTGCGTTCGACGATCCGGCAAGCGAATTTCTTCTTTTCGACTTCCTCGACCCAAAAGGCCCTGAAGGTCTGGCTCATCTTCTCCTCCCCGGTTTTGAATGAGTTGACGGTAGGCATGTATACAGACTCTTTTATAACCCGGATCTGCCGATTTATCACGGTCGAAAACGCCAGAACCTTTTCCGGCCGGCGGCGGTTGACCCTCCGAAAGCGAGCGTGTAACCTGACGCAGCGAGTCAGGTGTCCAGACAAACCCGTTTCGAGGTCCTTCGTTCCGTCATGGCCGAGCTGCTTTCCATCCGCAACCTGAAAACCTACTTTCAGACCGGGCGCGGCATCGTCAAGGCCATCGACGGCATCGACCTCGATATCGAGCGGGGAGAAACCCTGGCCCTGGTCGGGGAGTCGGGCTGCGGCAAGTCGATGACCGCTCTTTCGATCCTGCGCCTGGTGCCCGATCCGGGACGGATCGTCGGCGGCGAGATCCGTTTCGAGGGGCAGGACCTGCTCCGGCTGCCGGAGCCGGAACTGCGGCGCATCCGGGGCAACCGCATCTCGATGATCTTCCAGGAGCCGATGACTTCGCTCAATCCGGTCTTCCGCATCGGCGAGCAGATCGCCGAAGCCCTGCGGCTGCACCGGGGCATGAAGCGGGGCGAGGCCCTGACCGCCGCCGCCGAGCTGCTGACCCAGGTCGGGATTCCCGAGGCCGGCATGCGGCTCGCCGACTATCCGCACCAGCTCTCCGGCGGCCTGCGTCAGCGGGTGATGATCGCCATGGCCCTGGCCTGCGATCCGGCACTGCTGATCGCCGACGAACCGACCACCGCCCTCGATGTCACTATCCAGGCCCAGATCATGGACCTGCTGTCCGATCTCCAGCGGGAACGGGGGATGGCCACCCTGCTGATCAGCCACGACCTGGGCGTGGTGGCGGAAAGTGCCGACCGGGTCGCCATCATGTACGCCGGCCTGATCGTCGAGACCGCCACCACCGGCGACATTTTCGGCGAACCGCTGCACCCCTACACCCGCGGCCTGCTCGACTGCATTCCCAAACTGGGTGAAAAACGCCGACGCCTCAACCCCATCCCCGGCCAGGTTCCCGACATCGCCAACCTGCCGGCCGGCTGCGCCTATGCCGAACGCTGCCCGCTGGCGGATGACGGCTGCCGCCGGCAGGTGCCCGCCTTGCGGGAGCTGCGGCCGGGACACGCCGTCCGCTGCCGGAAATGCCGATGAACGAACCGCTGCTCGAAGTCCGCGATCTGCACAAATCCTTCGCTGTCCGCCGGGGCCCCCTGTCGGGACCGGCCCGCCGGCTGCAGGCGGTGGCGGGCGTCTCCTTCTCTCTGGCGCCGGGGGAGACCCTCGGCCTGGTCGGCGAATCGGGGTGCGGCAAGTCGACCACCGGCCGGCTGATCACCCGGCTGCTCGAAGCGGACAGCGGCAGTATCCGTTTCGCCGGCACCGAGCTGACCCGTCTGAGCCAGCGCCGGCTGCGGCCCTACCGCCGGCGGCTGCAGATGATCTTCCAGGACCCCTTCTCGTCCCTCAATCCACGGATGACGGTCTTCGATATCCTGGCCGAACCGCTGCGACTGCACGGCCTCGCCCGCGGCCGGGAACTGGCCATCGAGATCGAAGAGCTGGCCCATCGCGTCGGCCTCGGTCCGGAACATCTCGACCGCTACCCGCACGAATTCTCCGGCGGCCAGCGCCAGCGCATCGGCATCGCCCGCGCCATCGCCGTCAAACCGGAGCTGATCGTGGCCGATGAGCCGGTTTCGGCCCTCGACCTTTCGATCCAGGCGCAGGTGATCAACCTGCTGCGCGACATTCAGCAGCAGGACGGACTCACCTACCTCTTCATCGCTCACGACCTGGCGGTGGTCGAACACATCAGCGACCGGATCGCCGTCATGTACCTGGGACGCATCGTCGAGCTCGGACCGGTCCGGGAGCTGTACCGTCACCCCCTGCATCCCTACACCGAGGCTCTGCTCAACGCCGTGCCGGTCCCCGACCCGAAACGCCGTCAGAAACGGCAGATCCTCGCCGGTGAAGTCCCCTCGCCGATCAATCCCCCCGCCGGCTGCCCCTTTCACCCCCGCTGTCCCTACGCCGGCGAGATATGCCGGTTGGAGGCGCCGCCACTGCTCGAACGCGATGCCGGCCACTACAGCGCCTGCCACCACAGCGACCAGGTCGGCCGCTTCCGGCGGCCGGCGGCACCGACCGTTTCCTGAGCCGATTCCCGCTTGACTCAACTGTGCCGCCGGTGGCACAATCCGACCACTTGTCTAAACATCCACCCTTTCTGGTACGGAAAGATCATGGGACCGATCACCACCGACAGGAACCTCTGCCGCAAATGTTACGCCTGTGTCCGCAACTGCCCGGTCAAGGCGATCAAGGTCAGGGAAGACTGCACCGAGGTCATTCACGAGCGCTGCATCGGCTGTGGCAAGTGCCTGCGTTTCTGCTCGCAGAACGCCAAGCAGATCACCGATTGCATCGACGAGACCCGCCGGCTGCTGGCCGGCGGCGAGGATGTGGTCGCCGTGCTCGGTTGTTCCTTTCCCGCCTTCTTCAACGACATCCGCCCCGGCCAGCTGGTCACCGCGCTGAAAAAGCTCGGTTTCGTCGAGGTGCACGAAGGAACCAGCGGCGTTGAGCTGATCCGTGAAGACTATCGCCGGCTGATCGACAGGCCGCCGCAGACCCCGCTGATCTCGAGCCACTGTCCGACGGTGGTCGACCTGATCGAGCGACACTACCCACAGTTGCTGAAGCACCTGCTGCCGGTGGTTTCACCGATGGTCGCCATCGGCCGCTTCATCAAACAGCAGCGCGGCCGCGACACCCGGGTGATCTACATCAGCTCCTGCATCGCCGGCAAGTTCGAGATCACCGGCGAGCCGGTGGCCGGCGCCATCGACACGGTGCTGACCTACCGCGAACTGAATCAGATGCTCGACAAGCGCGGCTACCGACTGCGAGAGATGCCGGAAACCCCCTTCGACGGCATCGAGCCGCGCCGGGGTCGCATCTTCCCCATCGCCGGCGGCCCTTTTCGCGCCTTCGGCATCCCGCACGACACCCACGACCCGGACTACATCGCCACCGAGGGTGAAGAGAACGCCCTGGAGATCATCCGCGACCTGGCGGCCGGCCGCATCCGGCCCCGGGTGGTCGACATCCGCTTCTGCAACGGCGGCTGCATCGGCGGTCCCGGCAAGAACAACCGCCTGACCACCTTCACCAAACGGCACCTGATCTACGGCTACCATCAGAGCACCGACATTCCCTACCGCACGGCCCGGCACTACCTGGCCGTCGACACCAGTCCCGACCTGGGCCGGACCTTCACCAACAAGCACCGGCGCCTGACCCTGCCGAGCGCCGAGAGCATCCGCCAGATCCTGCGCGCCACCAACAAGCACAGCGACAAGGACGAGCTGAACTGCGGCGCCTGCGGTTACCACACCTGCCGGGAACATGCCGTGGCCGTCTACCAGGGGCTGGCGGAAGGCGGCATGTGCCTGCCCTATTCGCTGCAGGTCCTCGAGGAGGACCGCTTCAACCTGGCCCAGAAATACGAACTGGCCCGCCGGGCCCTCGACCAGGAATTCGGCGACCTGGAGATCATCGCCGAAGACGACAAGACCCGGGAGGTGCTCGATCTGATCCGCCAGGTCGGCCCGACGCCGACCACGGTGCTGATCCGCGGAGAATCGGGAACCGGCAAGGAACTGACCGCTCGTGCCATCCACCGGCAGAGCCTGCGGGCCGACCGGCCGCTGGTCACCGTCAACTGCACCACCCTGCCCGACAGCCTGCTCGAAAGCGAACTGTTCGGCCACGTCAAGGGAGCCTTCACCGGTGCCCACGCCGACAAGAAGGGACTGTTCGAGACCGCTTGCGGCGGCACCATCTTTCTCGACGAGATCGGCGATATCACTCCGAAACTGCAGGCGGAACTGCTGCGGGTACTCGACAACGGCGAAATCAGGCCGGTCGGCAGCAACCGCTCGATCAAGGTCGACATCCGCCTGATCACCGCCACCAACAAGAACCTGGAACAGGGGGTGCGCGAAGGCTGGTTCCGCGAGGACCTGTTCTACCGGCTCAACGTCTTCACCATCAGCCTGCCTCCCCTGCGCAACCGCCGGGAATCGCTGCCCGCCCTGGCACATCACTTCGTCGAGCGCGCCAGCAAACGGCTGAACAAGCCCCTGCTCGGCATCGAGGACCGGGCCATCGAGGCGATGCTCAACTACCACTGGCCCGGCAACATCCGCGAACTGCAGAACATCATCGAGCGGGCGGCGGTTCTCACCCAGGACAACGTCATCCATCTCGACAACCTGCCGGTCATCTTTGCCGAGCTCTACCAGAAACGCCAGCTGCCGGCCGACCGTCCCACCACCTTCAGCGAGTTGCGCTCGGTACAGGTGGGACGGATCGAAGCCGAACTGCTCAAGAACTACCTGCGACAGACCGGCGGCAACGTCTCCGCCGCCGCCCGCATGGCCCAACTGCCACGTCGCACCTTCTATCGCCTGCTCGAACGGCACGGCATCAACAGCAGGGCCTTCCGTCGCCAGCCAGCCTGAGTCAATCGTGACACAGTCACCACAAAAATGTGCCACAAAAGACACACCCGCAATTGGCCTTACCACCGGCCCTGACGGCGAAATACCGGGAACAGCGGCCAAAATGGGCCACTTCTGACACACAACGCTCCGGCTTTTGGGCCACGAAAGGCGACAAATCCTCCATTTGCCACCCCGCCACCCCTTGGCACACCCCTTGCTTTAATAAGCTGGCAGATGCCGGGGACACAGGATCCTTCAAACCAATTCCTGCCCCTTTTGACGCCGTCACGGGCTCTCTCTCCCCCGGACGGCGTTTTTTTTTGCCAGGGGGCGTTTTTTTGCACCTTCTCTTCGTTGACCCCCTCTTCGCTTGGGCGGTGTACCACACGGGTACGCCGCCGTGCGCATCGGCGGCCGCCTCGACCTGGCACAAAACTCCCCGCCCCTGAACGGGTCGGGAAAGTGGAGGCGGTTCCCCGGAAAACTGCGATGAACCTTTTTTTTGCCGCCGGCCGCCTCCTCGGGTATCATGAGGGGCGTCCGGCCTGTACCGCCTTCCGCCGGCGACGATGACGATGATGCAAGGCAAACTCGGACTCCGCACTCTCGAGGACATCAGCACCCTCATCCTGCAGTCGCACAATCTCGACGAGACCCTGAACAATATCGTCGACCTGGTGGCACGCCGGATGCAGACCGAGGTCTGCTCGCTCTACCTGCTCGATCCGGACGGCGAAACCCTGCGCCTGCGGGCCACCCACGGCCTGAGTCCCGATGCCGTCGGCCGGGTGACCATGAAGACCAGCGAAGGACTGGCCGGCCTGACGGTCGAAAAGCGCCAGACCGTCGCCATCCGCGAACCGGAAAAGCACCCCCGCTACCGCTACTTCGCCGAGACCGGCGAGGAGCGCTACCATTCCTTCCTCGGCATCCCCCTCTTCGAGCGGCAGCAGCCGCTCGGCGTCATTGTCATCCAGACCGTCGAGCCGCGCACCTTCACCGAGTCGGAGATCAGCGCCCTGTCGACCATCGCCTTCCAGGTGGCCTCGATCGTCATCAATGCCCGACTGCTCGATTCGATCAACAACCAGAGGAACGTCCTGCCAGATACCGGGCAGACGGAGGGACCGGCCGACAGGGAGCCGCGGGAGCACAGCCCGGTTCTGCGCGGCCAGGTCGCCTATCCCGGGGTCGCCCTGGGACCGGCCCACATCCTCGACAACCAGCAGGGATTCGCCGACATCTTCGACGAGGACGACGTCGACGTCGGGGCGGAACACGACCGGCTCACCGACGCCCTGGAAAAGACCCGCATCCAGACCCTGTTTCTCGAAAAAAGGATGGCGGAACGCCTCGGCGAGGAAGACGCCTCGATCTTCCACACCCACCTGATGATCCTCGAGGACCACGGCTTCGTCGACAAGCTGTTCGACGAGATCACCGCCGGGCACAGCGCCCCCTACGCCCTGAAGAAGGTGGTCAGCACCTACATCGACGCCTTCAAGAAGATGGACGACCCCTACCTGCGGGAGCGGGCGGCCGACATGGCCGACATCGGTCGGCGCATCCTGGCGCACCTGACCGGGCGGGAGGAGAGCGGCCTGCACCTGAAAACCCCCGGCATCCTGGTGGCGCACGAAATCCTGCCCTCCGACATGGCCAGCCTCGATCCCGAGCAGGTGCTCGGCCTGGTCACCGAGGCCGGCGGCGAGTATTCCCATGCCGTGATCATGGCCAAGTCCCTCGGCATTCCGGCCATGGTCGACGTCCGGGGGGTGCTGCGCCATCTCGAACCAGAGGACCCGGTCATTCTCGACGCCAACGCCGGCACCTTCTACATCCGCCCCCAGCCGGCCGTCGAGGAGGAATACCGCCGCCTCGACCGGGAACGGCGGCGGGAGCTGGGACGGCTCGACGGGCTGCGCCAGTTGCCGGCCCGCACCGCCGACGGTGTCGACATCGTGCTGCGGGCCAACATCGGCCTGGTCAGCGACATCGAAATCGCCCGGCACAACGGCGCCCGCGGTGTCGGGCTCTACCGAACCGAATTCCCCTACATGGCGAGGGGGGGCTTTCCCGACCGCGACGACCAGTACCGGCTCTACCGCAAGGTGGTGGAAGGATTTCCCGGCGAGGTGGTCACCATCCGCACCCTCGACATCGGCGGCGACAAGGCCCTGCCCTACTTCACGCCGCCGGAGGAGGACAATCCGTTCATGGGCTGGCGCTCGGTCCGGGTCTCGCTCGACAACCCGGACATCTTCATCACCCAGATCGAGGCCATTCTCATGGCGGCCCGCCACGGCTATGTCCGTCTGCTCTTTCCGATGATCTCGTCGGTGGAGGAGGCCCTGGCCTGCCGGGAGGCGGTCAGACAGGCGGCGGCCAACCTGGCCCGGCAGGGCGTCGACCATGTGGCCGACATCCCGCTGGGGGTGATGGTCGAGGTGCCGGCGGCCATTCCCATCGCCCGCCACCTGGCCGAGCTGGTCGACTTCTTCGCCCTGGGCACCAACGACCTGGTGCAGTACCTGCTGGCCGCCGACCGGGGCAATCCGCTGGTCCGCAAGTACTACGACCCCCTGCATCCCGCCGTGCTGGCGACCATCCGCCAGATTCACCTGATTGCCCGGGATACCGGTCGCGACCTTTGCCTCTGCGGCGAGATGGCGACCGATCCGCTGGGGCTGCTCGCCCTGGTCGGTCTCGGCCTGCGGGAGTTTTCCGTCCCCGCACCCTACATCCCGCGCATCAAGGACCTGTTGCGGAACATGAAGGTTGAGCAGGTCGGCAAGACCGTTGCCGACGTTGTCGACCTCGGCGAAAGCCACGCCATTCGCAATCGCCTGCAGCACCTGCTGCCGAAGGACTGACGCCGCGTTTTTTCAGCCGAAACAGAAGCGGCAGAGGCAGACCGTCAA
>CAYTVY010000020.1:0-26344 GCA_964441925.1 uncultured Geothermobacter sp. | reverse complement strand
TCGATCCCGACGCCATGCAGAAGGTGATCGACGGCCTGGAACGTTTCTGCCGGGACGAGGGCATCGACGACATCCGAACGCTGATCGGGAGTTTGGAAGAGCAGTGATGAGTGACGAGGGACGAGGGGCAGTTACGGGTGACGAGTGACGGGTGACGAGGGAACCCCATCACTGATCACTCGTCCCTCGTCACTGCACCTCGTCCCTCGTCACCGACTTTACATGGACATCATCACCACGCACGTCAACGCCGATTTCGACTGCCTGGGCGCCATGATCGCCGCCCGCAAGCTCTATCCGCGGGCGGAGATGGTCTTTCCCGGCTCGCAGGAGCGGAACCTGCGCGAGTTCTTTCTGCGCAGCACCGCCTATGCCTTCGATTTCAAGCGCCTGCGGGACATCGACCTGGCGGCGGTCGACCGGCTGATTCTGGTCGACGTCAGCCAGGCGGAGCGCATCGGTCCCTTCGGCGAGCTGGCCCGCAGCTCGCGGGTGCCGGTCCATATCTACGATCACCATCCCGCCGCATCTTCCGATCTCGATGCCGAGCTGGCCGACATCCGGCCGGTCGGCTCGACGGTCACCGTCTTCTGCCAGATCTTCCGCGAGCGCGGCATCCGGCCCGATCCGGAGGAGGCCACCCTGATGATGCTCGGGCTCTACGAGGACACGGGCAGCCTGCAGTTCGGCAACATCGGCCGCGCCGATTTCGAGGCCGCCGCCTTTCTCCTCGAGTGCGGCGCCGTGCTGCAGACGGTGAGCGAGTTTCTCACCCAGGAGCTGACCGCCGACCAGGTCGACATCCTGCACCAGCTGATCAAGAACCGGCAGGTGCTGAGCGTCAACGGCGTCGACATCTCCATCAGCCACGCAACCACCGCCCACTACGTCGGCGATCTGGCGGTGCTGGCGCACAAGCTGAAGGACATGGAGAACCTCGACGCCCTGATCATCGCCGCCCGGATGGGGGACCGGGTCTTCATGGTCGGCCGCTCGCGCATTCCCGAGGTGCACGTCGGTTCGATCCTCGAGGAGTTCGGCGGCGGCGGCCATGCCTTCGCCGCCTCCGGCACCGTCAAGGGGCAGACCCTGGTACAGATCCTCGACCGGCTGCCGGGGGTGCTGCAGCGCCAGGTCAATCCCCGCTGGCAGGCGGCGCAGCTGATGTCGGCGCCGGCCAAGACCATCGCCCCGCGTCAGAGTATCGCCGAGGCGCGCGCCCTGCTGACCCGCTACCACATCAACGTGCTGCCGGTGGTCGAGGATGGCCGGGTCGTCGGGCTGATCAGCCGGCAGACCGCCGAGAGGGCGGCCTTCCACGGCCTGGAGCGGCGGCCGGTGGGCGACTACATGGAAACCGATTTCGCCGTCGCCGCGCCGGACAGCCTGTTGCCGTACCTGCAGGAGCTGATCGTCGAACGCAACCAGCGGCTGGTTCCCATCGTCGGCGAAAGCGGCCTGGTGGGAGTGCTGACCCGCACCGACCTGCTGCGCAAGCTGATCGAGATGGGGCGTATCGCCGCCGACCGGCAGGACACCGCCCGGCAGCTCACCGACACCTGGCTGAAGAAGAAGCAGCTGGCGCGTTTTCTGCGTGAGCGGCTGCCGAAGCGGATCCGCGACCTGCTGCGGGATTTCGGCCAGGTGGCCGACGATCTCGGGCTGAACCTCTTCGTCGTCGGCGGTTTCGTCCGCGACCTGCTGCTGCGCCAGCAGAATTTCGACATCGACCTGGTCGTCGAGGGGGACGGCATCGCCTTCGCCCGCCGCTGCGCCGAGCGCTTTGCCTGCCGCTTTCGCAGTCACGAGAAGTTCGGCACCGCCGTCATCATCTTCGAGGACGGTTTCAAGGTCGATGTCGCCTCGGCGCGGATGGAATACTACAGCCGGCCGGCGGCGCTGCCGACGGTCGAATACGCCTCGATCAAGCTCGACCTGTTTCGCCGGGACTTCACCATCAACACCCTGGCCATCGCCCTGAACCGTGAGCGCTACGGCGAACTGCTCGATTTCTTCGGCGGCCAGCGCGATCTCAAGGACCGGGCGATCCGGGTGCTGCACAATCTCAGTTTCGTCGAGGATCCGACCCGGGTCTTCCGCGCCGTCCGCTTCGAGCAGCGTCTCGGGTTCCGCATCGGCCGGCCGACCGAGCATCTGCTGCGCGGCGCCGTGCGCCAGGGGTTCATCGAGCGGGTGGGGGGCAGCAGGCTCTTCCGGGAACTCGAACTGATCCTGCGCGAGCCGGATCCCTGGCCGGCGGTCGAGCGGCTGGCCTCCTTCGACCTGCTGCGTTTCGTCCATCCGCGGCTGAAACTGGACAAGACCCTCGCCCGCGTCTTCGCCGGGGCGAGCCGGGTCGTCCACTGGTACCAGCTGCTCTTTCTCGAACGTCCATGCCGTCCCTGGCTGATCTATTTTCTCTGCCTGACCTCGGCCCTGGACCGGGAGGCGATGGCGGAGACCTGCCGCCGGCTCAACGTGCCGCCGCGGATCGGCCGGCTGGTCACCGAAGAGCGGGAGGCGGCCCTGGCCGTCCGTCAGCGGCTGCGGCGCTGGCGGAGCCGGAAGAAGCCGCCGGCCGCCAGCGAGATCTACCGGCTGCTGCATCCGTTGGCGCGGGATCTGGTGCTCTTCGTCATGTCGCTGGCCGAGGACGAGCAGAGCAAGCAGTGGATCAGCCACTACTTCAACCACCTGGCGCAGGTGCGCTGCGAACTCGACGGCGCCGACCTGCGCCGGCTCGGCATCCCGCCGGGGCCGCTCTACCGGACGATTCTCGACGATCTGCTCGACGCCCGCCTCGACGGCCGGCTGGGCAGCCGACAGGAGGAGCTGGAGCACGTCCGCCGGCACTATCTTGCGTGACGCCGTTTCCGGCGCGTTGACTCGCCCCGACCCATCTGCTAAATAGGTGCGAACCCCAGGGTCCGATCTGAATCGGGGTGGCCGTTGCCGGCGAGCGGACGTGCCCGCTTCATCCGGCACGAGTCCGCCGATTCAGGCAGGAGGAAAGGTCTCAGGTGGAAACGCTTCTCGCCAAACTCTCGATCATGCTCGCCCCGGCGCTCTTCGCCATCACCGTCCACGAGGTCGGGCATGGCTGGGTGGCGGAAAAGATGGGGGATCCCACCGCCCGGATGCTCGGCCGGCTGACGCTGAATCCCTTCCGCCACCTCGATCCGATCGGCACCCTGGCCCTGTTCCTCTTCGGTTTCGGCTGGGCCCGGCCGGTGCCGGTCAATTTCGGCAACATGCGCAATCCCCGCCAGGGGATGATCTGGGTGGCGCTGGCCGGTCCGGCCGTCAACCTGCTGCTGGCCGGTCTGTCGGCCCTGCTGCTGCGCGGGCTGCTCGTCGTCGGCAGCGAGCTGGTCGATGCCGGCACCCTGGTCGACCGGGTGCTGCAGCCGGTGGCCCTGATGGTGGCTTCGAGCCTGTTCATCAACGTGCTGCTCGGCATCTTCAACCTGATGCCGATTCCGCCGCTCGACGGCGGCCGGGTGCTGTCCGGCCTGCTGCCCGAGAAGCAGGCGGCCTGGCTGGCGAAGATCGAGCCCTTCGGCTTCATCATCGTGCTGCTGCTCATCTTCTACACCGATATCTGGCGTCTGGTGCTCGGCCCCCTGATCTGGGGGATCGTGGCGGGGCTCGCCGGACCGGCCGCCCCCCTGGTGCACCAGATGGCGGGGATCCTGGTCGGTCGCTGAGGCCGTATGAGACTCGATGTCAAGCTGGAGAACTTCGAGGGGCCGCTCGATCTGCTGCTGCACCTGATCAGGCAGAACGAGATGGACATCTGGGACATCCAGATCACCCGGATCACCGAGCAGTACCTGGCGATTCTCGATGCCATGCAGAGTCTCAACCTCGACGTCGCCGGCGAATTCCTGGTGATGGCCGCCACCCTGCTGCACATCAAGTCGAAGCTGCTGCTGCCCCAGTCGGAGTTCGAGGAGGGGGAGGAGGAAGAGGAGGATCCGCGGGCCGAACTCGTCCGCCGTCTGCTCGAATACCAGAAATACCGCGAAGCGGCCTTCGATCTCGACGAGCGGGAGATTCTCGGCCGGGACGTCTACGCCCGCAAGTTCACGCCGCCCGACCTGGAGGACGGGGAGGACGACGCGTTTTTCGAGGTGAGTCTCTACGATCTGGTGGAGGCGCTGCAGGACGTGCTGGCCCGGATGCCGAAGGAGGCGGTGCACGAGATCGGTTTCGAGACCGTTTCCATCGCCGACCGGATCAACCACATCCTCGGCCGGCTCAGCGGCCGGGAAAGTCTCTCCTTCATCGAGCTGTTCGCCGACCGGCCGGCCCGCCACGATGTCATCGCCACCTTTCTCGCCATGCTCGAGCTGGTCCGCCTGCGCACCATCCGGCTGATGCAGACCAGCCGCTGCGGCGAGATCTGGCTCTTTCCCGTCGCCGATCCGGCCGAGGCCCTGACCGTGCCCCTGGAGGACGAGAGTCTTGGATACCACTGAACTGAGATCTTTGCTCGAGGCCCTGGTCTTCGTCTCCGACGTGCCGGTGTCGCCCGACAAGCTGGCCGAGACCTTCGAGCTGGACAAGGGGGTCGTCCGCGCCGGGCTGGAGGCGCTGGCCGGGGAGTACGAACGGCGTGGCGGCGGCATCCGGCTGGTCCGGGTCGCCGGCGGCTACCAGTTTCGCACCGATGCCCGCTGGGCCGACTGGATCCGCCGGGCGAACCGGAACCGGCCGTTCCGTTTTTCCCGGGCCGCCCTGGAGTGCCTGGCGATCATCGCCTACCGGCAGCCGGTGACCCGCGGCGATGTCGAGTATCTGCGCGGGGTCGATTCCGGCGGGGTGATCAAGACCCTGCTCGACAAGCGCCTGATCCGCATCCTGGGCAAGAAGGATGTCGCCGGCCGGCCGCTGATCTACGGCACCACCAGGGAGTTTCTCGAGGTCTTCGGCCTGCACGGCCTGGGCGATCTGCCCGCCCTGAAGGAGTTCAGCGAACGCGATCTCGATCTCGCCGAGGCCGCCGGGACGACGGACGACCCGGCGGCGGCCGCCGGCGACGACGCGGCGGGCTGAAGGGACGTGCCGGGATGGCCGCAGGGGAAAGGCAACGGCTGCAGAAACTGATCGCCGCCGCCGGCCTGGCCTCGCGCCGGCAGGCGGAAGACTGGATCGCCGCCGGCCGGGTGCGGGTCAACGGCCGGATCGCCCGTCTGGGCGAGCTGGCCGATCCCGGGCGCGACCGCATCGAGATCGACGGCCGCCCCCTGCCGCGCCGGGAACCGCCGCTGTGCATCCTGCTCAACAAGCCCGCCGGCTGCCTGACGACGCGGCGCGATCCGCGGGGCCGGCCGACGGTTTTCGATCTGGTGCGCGACGTGCCGGTCCGGCTTTTCGCCGTCGGCCGGCTCGACTACAACACCGAGGGGCTGCTGCTGCTGACCAACGACGGCGCCCTGGCGCACCGTCTCGCCCATCCCCGCCACCAGGTCGACAAGACCTACCTGGTCCGGGTGCGCGGCCGCCTGACGCCACGGAAGATCCGGCAGCTGGAAGCTGGTGTCCGCCTGGAGGACGGCATGACCGCGCCGGCGCGGGTGCGTCCCGGGGCGCAAAGCGGCAGCCACCAGTGGTTCGAGATCACCATCCACGAGGGCCGCAACCGCCAGGTGCGGCGGATGTGCCAGGCGGTCGGGTTGCCGGTCAGCCGGCTGCGCCGCATCCGCCTGGCCTTTCTCGAACTCGGCGATCTGCCGGCCGGCCGCTGGCGCCGGCTGTCCCCCCGCGAAGTTCTCCGGTTGAAAAGTCTTTGAATCTTGGCATACTTGCCTGGATCGACCTATTTTCTTCCGGAGGGAATCCCATGAGCATCCGTTTCGATTACACCTGCATGATGGCCGATGTCGTCGGCGAGCGTTGCGGCATCGACCCGAGCGAGCTGGCGGCGCTCGAGGAGCGGGCCGCCGCCATCCATCGCGATCTGATGGCCCGCCGGGACGGGGGCGAACTGCCCTTTTACGACCTGCCGTTCCAGCAGCAGGTCGCCGGCGAGGTCCGGTGCCTGGCCGACGAGCTGGCCGAACGCTTCGAGCACCTGGTGGTGCTCGGCATCGGCGGCTCGGCACTGGGAACGCAGGCGCTGTTCCGGGCGCTGGCTCCTCTCTATCACAACCAGCTGCCGCGCGGACAGCGCCGCGGCCGGCCGACGCTGCACGTGCTCGACAACGTCGACCCCTGCGGCTTCGGCGAGGCGCTCGACCTGCTGGCCCCGGAGAAGACCCTCTTCTGCGTCATCTCCAAGTCGGGCTCGACGGTCGAGACCGGCGGCCAGTTCCTGCTCGCCCGGCGGTGGCTGGCAGAGGCGGTCGGCGAGCGCTGGAAGGAGCACGTCGTGGTCATCACCGATCCGGAGAAGGGCGGCCTGCGGGCGATGGCGGACGCCCAGGGCATCCGTTCGCTGGCGATTCCCCCGGGGGTCGGCGGCCGTTTCTCCGTACTGACTCCGGTCGGTCTCTTTCCCCTGGCGGTGGCCGGTGTCGACATCGGGGCGCTGCTGGCCGGGGCGGCGCAGATGGCCGAGCGGGTGACCCGCCCCGTTCTGCTGGAGAACCCCGCCTACCTGAATGCGGCGCTGCAGTATCTCGCCTATGGCAAGGGGATGCGCATCTCGGTGATGATGCCCTACAGCGACCGGCTGCGGGACGTGGCCGACTGGTTCCGGCAGCTCTGGGCGGAGAGCCTGGGCAAGAAGACCGCCCTGGACGGCCGTGAGGTTCATGTCGGGCCGACGCCGGTCAAGGCGCTGGGAACCACCGACCAGCATTCCCAGGTGCAGCTCTACATCGAGGGGCCCTTCGACAAGGTGATCACCTTTCTGGTGGTGGAGGATTTCGGCCGCGACCTGAGCTTCGAGGGGTGTGCCGAGGCGCCGCATCTCGATTTTCTGCACGGCCGCAGCATGGCCGAGCTGATCCGGGCCGAGCAGCAGGCGACCGCCGTGGCGCTGACCCGGGCGGGCCGGCCGAACTGCACCTTCATCCTCGACCGGATCACGCCGGAGAACCTGGGCGGCCTGCTCTACCTGTTCGAGGTGCAGACCCTGTTCGCCGGCGGGCTGTTCGCCATCGATCCCCTCGACCAGCCGGGGGTGGAGGCGGGCAAGGAGTACACCTACGGCCTGATGGGCCGACCGGGCTTCGCCGAGCGAAAAGCGCAGGTCGAATCCTGGCTGGCCGCCGTAACCAGGCGTCAACTCTAACAAATCCTCCCGGTTCAGTCCTTGACAGTCCCGGCTGTGCTGGTTTAGATTCAGGCTTTACGGGATAAGTCCGTCTGCCATCCGGGTGAGTGTCGTGTCGAATAAAGCCAAACTCCTTGCATCAGCGCAGAAATACCTCCAGAAGGGTCAGCTGTCCAAGGCGATCCGGGACTACCAGAAGATCGTCGAGATCGACCCCAGGGACATCCGCAACCGGCAGAAGCTGGCCGAGCTGCTCAGCCGGGCGAAGCTGACCGAGGAGGCGCTGCAGGAGTACGAGGCGGTCGCCAAGTACTACGCCGAAAACGGCTTCTACCTGAAGGCGATCGCCGTCTACAAGCAGATGCAGCGGCTCGACCCGGCCCAGGTCCGGATCTACCACCGGCTGGCCGAGCTGAACGAAAAGCAGGGACTGATCGGCAACGCCCTGACCGAATACAAGAACCTGGTCGCTTACTACGAACAGCACCAGATGGTCTCAGAGGCGATCAACGTCCTGCAGAAGATGAAGGATCTCGAGCCGGAAAACCTCAACGTCCTGGTCAGGATCGCCGAGGCCTATGCCCGTACGGGCATGAAGGAGAAGTCGAGGGAGGAGTTCGTCGAGGTCGTCGGCCGGCTCCGGGAGAAGGGGGAATACACCAAGATCCTCAAGCTCTGCGAACTGCTGCTGCCCTTCTTCCCCGACGATCCCGAGGCCCTGGCGGTCAGGGCCGAGGCCCTGATCCGGACCGGAGACCATGCCGCCGCCGTCGGGATCCTGCAGCGGGTCACGGCCGCCAGTCCGCGGCCGTCCCATTTCGAACTGCTCGCCGAGGGGTACCGGCTGGCGCGGGATTTCGAGCGCGAGGGCGAGGTCTGGACGCGTGTGCTGGAGCTCGACCCGGAAGCCCTGGAGCCCCGTCTGGCCCTGGTCCGGGCCTGGATCGACGGCGGCCGGCACGAGGCGGCCCTCGGCGAGCTGGAAGAATGGAAGGACAGTTTCGTGCAGGCCGGGATGACGGCCCGGATCCAGGAGTGCTACGAGCGGTTGCACGAGGTCTTTCCCGATGACGGGCGCATCGTCCGCACCCTGCGCGCCATCTACGAGATGACGGGCGAGGGGGACAAGCTCTTCGCGCTGATGGCCGACAGCGACCAGGCCGGGGACGGGGAAACCTTCGCCGCCGACCTGGAGATCCTCGAGGACGAACCGGTCGACGAGGCCCTGGCCGATCTCGAGGAGATCGTCACCGGAGAGCTCGGGGAGGACGGTGGCCCGGATGCCGGTGCCGGGGCGGACGACTCCGGAGAGCCCCGGGATGACACGGCACCGGTGGAACCCCGGGGCGGGGAAGAGGCCGAACGGCCGGTGCCGGCGGCGGAAGCCGCCGCCGAAGAGGTCGCCGAGGCGGAGCTCGTCGGGGAGGCCGACGAGGTTCCCCTGGAGTTTCTCGAAGAGGTCATCGACGAAGAGATCGGCGACGCGGCGGCGGCGGACGAACCGGCCGCCCCGGCCGTTGCCGACACGTCGCCCGGTGACGGCGGACCGCTCGAGCTCGAGATCGAATTCGATCTCGAGGATCTCGAATTCGATGACGAGCCGGCGGCGGGTGCCGGCGTAGCCGAAAGTGCCGGTCCGCAGGATGTGCCGTCTGCCCCGGAACCGGTGAGCGAAGAGGAACCCGCACCGGCGGCCGAGCCGGAGGGGGCGTTCGATGCCGCCGCCCGGCTGGAAGAGGCGGTGTTCTACCTGCAGCAGAACCTGTTCGACGAAGCCGAGCAGCTGTGCCGCGACGTTCTCGCCGCCGATCCCGGAAATGCCGTCGCCCGGGCGCGTCTGGACGATATCGCCGCCGCCCGTCGGGCGATGGACGAGACCGGGGCGGCGCCGGATGAGCGTTTCGACTGGGACGGCGCGCTGAGGGAGATCCTGGGTGACACCGCCGCTCCCCTCGACGCCGAAGACGCCGAGTCGCACTACAATCTCGGCATCGCCTACAAGGAGATGGGGCTGCTGGACGACGCCATCAGGGAGTTCGAGACCGCCATGGGGCATCCCGCGCGCCGCTTGCCCTCCCTCGCCCTGAAGGCGCTCTGCCTGGTCGAGAAGGCGGACTATCCGGCCGCCGAGCAGACGCTCAGGTTCGGCCTGGCCTGTCCCGACCTGAGCCGGGAAGAACGGCTGAACCTGCTGTTCGAGATGGGCCAGCTCAAGGAACGGACGGGGGAAGAGCGGGAGGCGCTGGACTGGTTTCTGCAGGTCGCCGACGAGGACCATTTCTACCGGGATGTCGGCATCAGGATTCGCAACCTTCGCCAAAACCTCGGTCTGCCCGACGACGGGCTGGCAGGGGGAAGCGGCCCGGCGGGGGGGCAGGGCAAGGTGACCTACCTGTAAGGGGTTTGACGGGGGGGCTTTGGAACATGAATTATCTCGAGTATTTCGGTCTGGAGCGGGAGCCTTTCTCCAATGCGCCCGACGCCAGGTTCTATTTCAACTCCGAACAGCACAGCCAGGCCCTGTTGCGCCTGATGTACGCCGTCGATTCGAACAAGGGGCTGGCGGTGCTCGTCGGTGGGGTCGGCACGGGGAAGACCACCCTGGCCCGGCGCATGCTCGAGAACCTGCCGGAAGACAGGTATGAATCGTCGCTGCTGGTGATGGTCCATTCCGGCATCACCCAGGAGTGGATCCTCACCCGGATCGCCATCCAGCTCGGGGTGCGGAACCCGGCCGCCGACCGGCTCGGACTGCTGAAGCAGCTCTACGAGAGGCTGCTGGCGATCGAGGCCTCCGGCCGCAAGGCGGTGGTCCTGATCGACGAGGCGCAGATGCTGGAATCGCGGGAGCTGATGGAGGAGTTCCGCGGCCTGCTGAATCTCGAGATTCCCGGCAAGAAGCTGCTGAACATCATTTTCTTCGGTCTTCCCGAGGTCGAGGACTGCCTGCGGCTCGACGAACCGCTGGCGCAGCGGGTGGCGGTGAAGTACCATCTGAAGTCGATGACCGCCGAAACGACGGCCGCCTACATCAGGCACCGCCTGCAGGTGGCCGGGGCACCGCGCATGCTCTTCGACGAGGTGGTCGTTCCGCAGATCCACCGCCATGCCGGCGGGGTGCCGAGGCTGATCAACACCATCTGTGACAACTGCCTGTTCGAGGCCTGTCTGCGCCGGCTGCCCCGGGTCGACGGTCAGGTGCTGCAGTCGGTGGTGGCCGATCTCGGGCTGCTGCGGCAGGGTATGCCGCGGCAACCGGCGCCGCCGGCCGAAGACGACCTGGCCGAGATCGAAAGCATGCTCGACCGGCTCGAACAGAAGTAGGCGACCGTCGGACGATCCGCGGCCGGGTTTCCGGCCGTTTCTTTTTTCGTTTCTTTTTTTGCAGGGTCAGCCATGGCCAGCCAGATCCGTATCCTTCCCGAACAGCTCTGCAACCGGATCGCCGCCGGCGAGGTGATCGAACGCCCGGCCTCGGTGGTCAAGGAACTGGTGGAAAATTCGCTCGATGCCGGGGCCTCCGAGATCACCGTCGAAGTGGAGAAGGGGGGGCGCCGGCTCATCCGGGTCGTCGACGACGGCTGCGGCATGGGGCGGGAGGACGTCTTTCTCTGCCTGGAGCGTCACGCCACCAGCAAGATCGCCGGTGATGCCGACCTGTTCAGTCTGCGCACCCTCGGTTTTCGCGGTGAGGCCCTGCCGTCCATCGCCTCGGTGTCCCGCATGACCCTGCGCTCGCGCAGCGCCGACAGCGAGGCGGGCATGGAGCTGGTGGTCGAGGGAGGGGAGATCCGCCGGGCCGAAGCCTGCGGCATGGCGGTGGGCACCTCCATCGAGGTTCGCGATCTCTTCTTCCGCATGCCGGCACGGCGCAAGTTCCTGCGCCGCGACGAAACCGAACTGTCGCACATCGGCGACGTGGTGACCCGGATCGCCCTGGCACATCCCGAGGTGCAGTTCAGCCTGCTGCATCATGGCCGCAAGCTGGTCGACGTCCGGCGCAACGAGGGGCTGCGCAGCCGGGTGGCCGGTCTGCTCGGCCGCAGCCTGGCGGGAGAACTGCTGGCCGTCGACCGCAGCGGCGGCGAGGGCCGGGTGTTCGGCCTGGTCGGTCCGCCGTCGACCAGCCGCGCCACCACCGGCGCCATCCATACCTTCATCAACGGGCGTACCATCCGCGACCGGGTGGTGCAGCACGCGGTGATGGAGGCCTACCGGACGCTGTTGCCCAAGGGGCGCTATCCGGTGGTGGTGCTCTTCATCGAGGTCGATCCGGCCGAGGTCGACGTCAACGTCCATCCGACCAAGCACGAGGTGCGCTTCCGGCGCCAGGCCCAGGTGCATGATTTCATCACCGGGGCCATCCGCCAGGTGCTGGGTGGTTCGAGCTGGCTGCGGCAGGAGCCGGCGACCGAGGCGTCCCCGGCCGACCGGCCGCCGGCTCCGCAGAGGGTGCCGTCCGCTGGTGATGCCGCAGAACGCGGTCGTGAAGGCGTGCGCGAGTCGCTCGGCCGTTACCTGCAACGTCAGGAAGAATCCGGGGGGATGGGATCGACGCGGCCCTCGGCGCGGCCGCTGATCCGCCTGCCTGAGAGGGCGCCGGAGGACGACCGGGAGGAGGGCGCCGGTTTCTTCTCGAACCTGCGCTACATCGGCCAGTACCACGACAGCTACCTGCTCTGCCAGGACGGATCCGACCTGGTGCTGATCGATCAGCACGCCGCCCACGAGCGCATCGGTTACGAGCGGCTGCGGCAGGGCTGGCGCCGGGGGACGATAGAGCGGCAGCAGCTGCTCTTTCCGCCGGTGCTGGAATTCGGCCACGCCGAGGCCGACCTGGTCGAAAGTCACCTGGCGCATTTTTCCGGACTGGGTTTCGAACTCGAGCATTTCGGCGGCAACAGCTATGTGCTGAAGGCCATCCCGCAGATCCTGGCCCGGGACGATGCCGAGACGCTGGTACGCGATGTCGTCGACGAGCTCGGCCGTCTCGGCAGCAGCAGCCTGATCGACGATGCCGTCGACCGGGTGCTGATCCGCATGGCCTGCCATGGCATGATCCGGGCCAACCAGGCCCTGACGCCCGAGCAGGTCAGGGCCTTGCTGCGGCAGCTCGACGGCATCGATTTCAGTGCCCAGTGCCCGCACGGCCGGCCGGTGATGCACCGCCTGTCGCTGGCCGAGGTCGAGAAATTCTTCCATCGCGGCTGATGAGATGACCGCAACCCGGCAACCCGTGATCGTCATCTGTGGCCCGACCGCCAGCGGCAAGACCGATCTCTGCCTGCGGCTGGCCGGGCGATTCGCCATCGAGGTCGTTTCCGCCGACTCCCGGCAGGTCTACCGGACGATGGATATCGGCACGGCGAAACCGGGGCCGGACGTGCTGGCGCGGGTGCGGCATCATCTGGTCGATGTCGTCGATCCGGACGAGGACTTCACCGTGGCGCATTTCGTCGACCGGGGACGGCGGGCGATAAAGGAGATCCGTGCCGCCGGCCGCCTTCCCCTGCTGGCGGGCGGTACCGGGCTCTATATCCAGGCCCTGACCGAAGGGCTGGCCGACGTGCCGCCGGCCGACCCGGTGTTTCGCCGGGAGATGCAGCGGCTGGCGGACGAACGGGGGAGCGCCTGGCTGCTCGAGCGGCTCAAGAGGGTCGACCCCGAACTCGGATCCCGGCTGCGGCCGGCGGACAAGGTGCGCATCATCCGTGGCCTCGAGGTCTTCGCCCAGTGCGGCCGGCCGTTGTCGGAGCTGCAGCGCCGGCACGCTTTTTCCGAGCGCCCCTACCGGCTGCTCAAGATCGGGCTTGCCGTCGAGCGCGAGGAACTCTACCGCCGCATCGAACGGCGGACCGAGGCGATGTTCGCCGCCGGCCTGGTCGAAGAGGTGCGCTCCCTGCTCGAACGCGGCTACGATCCGTCGCTCAAGGCGCTGAACACCATCGGCTACCGCGAGGTGATCGCCTTCCTTCGGGGGGCGTGCAGCCGGCAGGAGGCGATCGAACGGGTCAAACGCAATACCCGCCGTTATGCCAAGCGACAGCTGACCTGGTTCCGCCGGGACGAAGCGATAAATTGGGTTGACCCCGATCGAGAGTTTGCTAAAATCCCAAAGTTAATTGACAATTTCAATGTTCCCTAAAAAGGAGTGGACATGCCAAAGACACCGTTCAACATCCAGGATCAGTATCTCAATCAGGCGCGCAAGGAGCGGGTTCGGGTCGAGGTGTGCATGATGTCCGGCGAGAAGCTCGAAGGATTCATCAAATCCTTCGACAGCTTTTGCGTTCTGGTCGACAGTGGCGGCGACATCCTGCTCTACAAGCACGCCATCTCGTCCATCACATCGGCGGACGGCAGCTTCCGGCTGCATGGCGGTCGGGACTAGGCCGTTCTTTCGGGCAAGATTCGCATGACAGCAGGTCCCCGGGGTGAACCCGTAGGGGGACCTGTTTGTTTTTGGGGGGCGTACGCCCCGGCCGGGTGGAACGGGCGGGCCGGGGTGGCCGCCGTGGCGGGAGAGGTGACGATGACGAAGGATGCGGACAGATTGCGTGAACAGGGCCGGCTGGCGCTGGAACAGGGGCAGGCCGAAAAGGCGCTCGTCTGTCTGGAAAAGGCCCGGGAGCTGGCGCCGGACGACCTGGAGACCAGGTATCTGCTGATCGAAGCCCTGCAGGAGGCGGGACGGCTCGACCGGGCCGAGGCCGAAATCGGTCAGGCGCTCTCCCTGGCCCCCGGCGACCCGTCGCTGCTGTTGAGCAGGGGGGATCTGCTGTTCGCCCGCGGGCGGCTCGCCGAGGCGCGTGACTGCTACCGGCAGGCGGCCGAAGGGGAGGAGCAGGTTGCGGATGCCTGGGTCAGCCTGGCCCTGACCTGGCACCACCAGGGCGAATACGGGCAGGCCCGCGACTGTTGCCGAAAGGCGCTCGAACTGGAGCCGGATTCGGTTTTCGCCCTCAACTGCCTGGGAGACATCCTGGCGGCCGAGGGGGATCTCGCCGGTGCCCGCCGTCAGTACGAACGGGTGGTCGAGCTCGAGCCGGACGATCCGCAGGCGCATTACGGCCTCGCCGAGCTGATGTACGACCGGGGGGAGCTGCCGGCGGCCGAGAGGATGTGCCGGAAGGTTCTCGGGCTCGACCCGGCCTTCGCTTTCGCCTGGCTGACGCTCGGCAACATCTACCTCGACCAGGAGCAGCCGCGCGAGGCGATCCACGCCTTCAGCCGGTTTCTCGAACTGGAAAAGGGTGAGCAGGCCGCCCAGGCCCGTGACGAGGTCAAGGCGGTGATCGAAGGGCTGAAGGCCGAACTCTGATCGCGGGAGACGTGTATGGTTCGTGGTCTGGCGCTGCTTCTGGGATTTCAGTTTCTGGGTGAACTGGTCAGCCGGCTGACCGGCATTCCCGTTCCCGGCAACGTGATCGGCATGGCCCTGATGCTGGCGGCGCTCGGCTCCGGCCTGGTGCGCCTGTCCTGGGTGGAGGAGGCCGCCGAACTGCTGTTGTCGCACCTGGCTCTCTTTTTCATCCCCGCCGGTGTCGGCGTCATGGTCTACGGCGGGCTGATCGCCAGGGAGTGGCTGCCGATCTCGCTGGCCACCGTGCTCAGCACCTTCGTCGTCATGGCGGTGACCGGCAGGGTGGCGCAGCGACTCGAAAAGGAGGAGGGGCAGGATGCTGAATGAGCTGATCGCGACTCCCGTGTTCGGGGTCTTTCTCACCCTGGCGGCCTATGCCCTGGCCCAGGTTCTCTACCGGCGCAGCGGCAGTATCTTCTGCAATCCGGTGGCCCTGTCGATTGCCGGCATCATTCTTTTTCTGCTGCTGACGGACATCCCCTATGAGCGTTACGCCGTGGGCGGCCGTTACATCCTTTTTCTGCTTGGCCCCTCGGTCGTGGCCCTGGCCGTGCCGCTCTATGTCCGGCGCCAGGAGATCTGGCAGCGCCGGGGACCGATCGCGGCCGGCATTCTCGCCGGGGCGCTCAGTTCGATCGTTTCGGCTTCGGGCCTGGCCTGGCTGCTGGGAGGCAGCCGGGAGGTGGTGCTGTCGCTGGCGCCCAAATCGGTGACAACCCCCATTGCCATCAGCATTGTCGAGAAGATCGGCGGTATTCCTCCCCTGACGGCGGCGCTGGTGGTGATGACCGGCTGTCTCGGGGCGATCTGCGGACCGGAGTTCTGCCGCTCGATCGGCATCCGCAGCGAGGTGGCGACCGGACTGGCGGTTGGAACCGCCGCCCATGGCATCGGGACCGCCCGCATGCTCGAGGTCAGCCAGCTCGGCGGTGCCGTGGCGGGCCTGGCCATCGGCCTGAACGGGTTGGTGACCGCCTTTCTGTTGCCGTTGATTTTTGTGTTTTTGGGGTAACTGCAGGGACGGGTGACGAGGGACGAGTGACGAGGGACGAGGGATGAGATCGTGACGCGTGACGCGTGACGGGGAACTGCAGGGACGAGTGACGAGGGACGAGGGATGGGATCGTGACGGCGTGACGGGGACAAAAAAGGCAGAAGCCGGTCGGCTTCTGCCTTTTTTTCGGATCTGTCGCCCTGGGGTCTACCGGCCGCCGCGCTTGGAGGCCTTGAGCGGGTTGATGCGCTGTTCGACCAGCTTCTTTTCCACTTTCTTGTGGGTGGCGAAATTGCAGATGTTGACAGCCCACTTCTGGGCGGGAGAAGGAGCGACGGAGCAGACCTTGCCGATCTCGGTTTCGACGATCCGCTCACAACCTTCGCATTGCTCGACGATCGGCTGGCATGAGTTCCCTTCGAAGGTGCAGCCGTTCTTTCTCCAGAAGGTGCACTCGACACCGGGCTGAACTGTCTGACACTGCATGGTGGCTAATCTCCTTGAACGTTTGGAATCGTTGTCTGTTTACGCAAAGACGAAAGACGGTATTAAATAACCGAACCGGACACCGATGTCAATGTATTTTCGCATTTTTTGTCTTGACCCTGAATCAGTGAGCTTCACGTCGGCGGACAGCACAAGTCATTGATCTGCCTGAGGTCTCCAAAAATCACCAGCGAACCAATGGGTGCGCTTCAGGTTTTTGGAAATCTCATGCACACCAAGCACTTGCACTCTCCATCCAACAGAAACCCACCGATTCAGGTTGACCCTCCCTGTGGACAGGGCTAACCTGCCGGCATCATGAGTGAACGTCCCCTGCCGCGGTCGCCCGCCTGGGAAGCGCTCTGTGAGCGTTGCGGACGCTGCTGCTTCGAAAAGATCGAATACGAAGGGGTGGTCTACTATACCGACCGCCCCTGTCCCCACCTCGATCCCGCAACCCGGCTCTGCCGGGTCTATGCGCAGCGGCACCGGGTTCATCCCGCATGTGTCCCCCTCGACGAGTCGATCCTCGACCGGGGGATCCTGCCCGGCGACTGTCCCTACGTCCGCGGCCGCCCCGGTGTCAGGCATCCCCGGCTCTGGGACGGGGACTGACGGCCGCCTCCCTGCCGGCCGTCGGTACGGGGGCCCCGAAGGCGGAACTTATTGTCCGCGATACCGGTTTCAAATTTTCCGCCAGCTGGTATTGTTTTTGGCGCAGGGGATGCGCAGATTGCCGTCGTCATCGTTTCCCTGTCAGAGTTCGTCCGTTTTCAGGAGGAAAAACCATGTCGCAGATCACGTTTGGAACCTCCGGTTGGAGAGGTATCATCGCCGAGGACTTCACCTTTGAACGGGTGCGTATCGTCTGCCAGGCCATCGCCGACCACCTGAAGGACGAGGGTGTGGCGGACGGCGGCGTCGTCGTCGGTTACGATACCCGGTTTCTCGGCCGGCGCTTCGCCGAAGAGGCGGCGCGGGTGCTCGCCGGCGCGGGAATCCGGGTCTTTCTCTGCAGGCGGGACGCGCCGACCCCGGTCATCGCCCATGAGATTCTCCGGCGGCGGGCGGCCGGCGGAATCAATTTCACCGCCAGCCACAATCCGGGGGAATACAACGGCCTCAAGTTCTCGCCCGCCTGGGGAGGGCCGGCCCTGCCGGAGACGACCCGTGACATCGAGCGGCGGGCCAACAGCATGCTCGGCGAGATCACCTACCGCGAACTGAGCCTCGGTCAGGCACGGCAGCAGGGGCTGCTGAAGGAGATCGATCCGGGAGAGAGCTATCGCGAGACGTTGCGCGGCCTGATCGACTTCCGCGCCATCCGCAGCGCCGGTATGCGCATCGCGGTCAATCCGCTGTACGGAACCGGTCGCGGCTATCTCGACCGGCTGCTGCTCGAGGCCGGGGTGGCCGTGGCGACGGTCAACGGCCAGACCGATCCCTGTTTCGGTGGTTTTCCTCCCGAGCCGGCGGAGGAGAACATCCAGGATTTCATCCAGCTGGTGCGGGACGACGAGGGGATCACCCTGGGTCTGGCGACCGACGGCGACGCCGACCGTTTCGGTATTCTCGACGCCGACGGCCACTACATCCAGCCCAACTACATCCTGGCGCTGCTGGCCGACTATCTGCTGTCGGTGCGGGGCGAAGAGGGAGCCCTGGCGCGTTCGGTGGCGACCTCGCACTTTCTCGACGCCGTCGCCGCCCGCCACGGCCAGGAGCTGCTCGAGACCCCGGTCGGTTTCAAGTATATCGGCGAATACATCCGGGACGGCCGCATCCTCATCGGCGGCGAGGAGAGCGCCGGCCTGTCGATGCGTGGTCATGTCCCGGACAAGGACGGCATCCTGGCCTGCCTGCTGGTGGCGGAGATGGTGGCCCGCACCGGCAAGTCGCTCCGGCAGCTGCTCGACGAGCTGTACCGCAAGGTCGGCACTTTTTACACCCGCCGGATCAATCTGCAGCTCACCGCCGCCCTCGAGGCGGCCTATGCCGACAGGGTGGCGGCGACTCCGGAGCGTCTCGCCGGCCGCCGGGTGACGGAGGTGGTGACGGTCGATGGCACCAAGTTCCTGCTCGACGACGGCGGCTGGGTGCTGTTCCGCAAATCGGGCACCGAGCCGGTCGTCCGGGTCTATGCCGAATCCTCGAACGAGGAAGGACTGAACGATATCCTGCAGGCGGCAAGAGACTTTATCCTTGCCGCCTGATGGTGGAAGGGTTCGCCGGAGAAAAGGGGCGCCGTCGGCGCCCCTTTTCTCCGGTGCGTGACCGGCGCCCGGCCGGTCGGTCTCAGGCTCAGGTGAAGCCGGAGCCGCCGCCGCAGAAGCCGCCGCCGGAGCCGGTCGGCACGGCCGCCGGGGCGGACACCGCGCGGTTTGCGGTTGCGCCGCATTCCGGGCAGGGGTGCTCCCGGGTGTTGCCGCGGCTGAGCTTCTCGAACCTGTGTCCGCAGCCGGCACAGTGGAATTCATAGATCGGCATCGTATCTCCTTCCTCGACGGCAAGCTCCGTCGGTTTTCCGTTCGTCAGATCCGTTCTCTGGGGCCCGCCGGTCGGCATGGCCTGCGCCACACCTATTCTATTTAATAATTGCAATTATTGGATTTTGCAAGGGGCAAGTCCGGCGGTCATCCCGCTGGCGCATCGGACTGGGGGCTTGACAATTTTTTCAAAAGTCAAATAATGTCCAAAATTGTCCAATTGGGTACAAGAAAAGGGGCATGAGATGAATCTGTCGGTCAAGGACGCCTCGGCGTTGCTGACGGTATCGGAAAAGACCATCTACCGCTGGATTCAGCAGGGGGCGATCCCGGTCTACCGGGTGCGGGGAAGTTACCGCTTCAACCGGGCCGAGCTGATCGAGTGGGCGACGTCCCGGCGCATCGGCATCTCCGCCGATGCCCATGCCGAGCCGGAGGACAATGCCCGCCCTCTGCCGCAACTGCGGGATGCGCTGGAAGCCGGCGGGATCATCTACCGGCTCGAGGGCCGCAGCCGGGACGAGGTGTTGTGCTCCCTGGTGAGGGACCTGCGCCTGCCGGACGAGGTCGATCGCCGTTACCTGCAGCAGGTGCTGATCGCCCGGGAGAACCTGGCGTCGACGGCGTACGGCAATGGCGTGGCCCTGCCGCATCCGCGCAGTCCCGGCCTGCTCAACCTGAGCCGTCCGACCCTGACCCTGGCCTTTCTCGAGCACCCGGTCGATTTCGGTGCCCTCGACGGCAAACCGGTCGGAGTCCTTTTCATCCCCCTGGCACCGACCCTGCGCGGGCACCTGCACCTGCTGCGGCAGGTCGCTTACGTACTGCACGACGGGGCGGTGCGTGATGTCCTCCGGCGGCAGGGAAGCCGGGATGAGATCTTCCGGGTTCTCGACCAGGTCATCATGTCGGGCTCTCCCGGCCCGGGTGTGGCGCCTGTCGCCCACCGTTCTGAGGAAGGTGAACGTCCATGACCATGTCTTTTCCCTTTCTGGCCGTCGGCGCGGCCGTCCTTTCGGGACTGTTGCCGCTTTGCTGGATGCGCAGCACGGAGGCGGTCCGCCGGACCGCCTTTCCCCTGCTGGGACTTTCCGGGGCAGCCGGTCTGCTGGGCGGAGTGCAGGCCCTGCTCCGAGGGGAGACCGCCGGCAGGGTGCTGCCGGTCGGACTGCCCTGGCTGAAGAGCCATGTGCAGATCGACCCGCTCTCGGGCTTTTTTCTCGCCGTGGTCAGCCTGGTGACGCTGGTGGCCGCCATTTACGGACCCGCCTACGTGCGCGAATACGAAAAGGGACCGCAGCCGCTGCTGCCGCTGACCCTCTTCACCGGCCTGTTCGTCGCCGGCATGGACATCGTGCTGTTGGCCGCCGATGCCTTCTCCTTCATGATCGGCTGGGAGCTGATGTCGGTCACCAGCTACTTTCTGGTCGCCTACCAGCACCAGCACGAGGTCAACCGCAAGGCCGCCTTCATCTACCTGCTGATGGCCCAGGCCGGCGGTCTTTTCATCCTGCTGGGATACGGCGTCCTGGCCGGCTTCGGACATGGCTTCGACTTCGGCCACATGGCCGCCGCCCGGCTCTCCCCGATCTGGAGCACCGTGGCTTTTCTGCTGGCTTTCGTCGGTTTCGGGATGAAGGCCGGGATCGTGCCTCTGCATGTCTGGCTGCCCCAGGCCCATCCGGTGGCGCCTTCGCACATCTCGGCGCTGATGTCCGGGGTCATGCTCAAGGTGGCGGTCTACGGCTTCATCCGCTTCAGCTACGATCTTCTCGGCGGTATCCACTGGCAGTGGGGGGCGCTGGTCCTCTTCACCGGCAGTGCCTCGGCCGTGCTTGGTGTCCTCTATGCCCTGATGCAGCACGACCTCAAGCGGCTGCTCGCCTACCACAGCGTCGAAAATATCGGCATCATTTACATCGGCCTCGGACTGTCGATGATCTTCGCCGGCACCGGGCATCCCGCACTGGCCGCCCTCGGCCTGATCGCCGCCCTCTATCACTGTCTCAACCATGCCCTGTTCAAGAGTCTGCTCTTTTTCGGCGCCGGCGCCGTCCTGCAGCAGAGCCGCGAACAGGATCTGGAGAAGATGGGCGGGCTGATCCGCAGGATGCCGGTGACGGCGGTGTGCTTTCTGATCGGTTGCATCAGCATTTCGGCGTTGCCCCCGTTCAACGGTTTCGTCTCGGAATGGCTGACCTTTCAGACTGCGTTGCAGGGACCGGTGCTGGCCAACGGCATCCTGGCCGCCCTGATTCCGGTCGCGGCGGCCGTTCTGGCCCTGACCGGTGCCCTGGCCGCCGCCTGCTTCGTCAAGGTGTACGGTGTCTGCTTCCTTGGCCTGCCGCGCAGCGAACGTACCGCCGCCGCCACCGAGACCGCCCGCGGGCCCCTGGCCGGGCAGCTCGTCCTGGCACTGCTCTGCCTGGTCTTCGGCGTGTTGCCGAGCTGGACGGTCGGGACGCTGGAGCATGTCGCGACCCTGTTCTTTCCCGGCGGCATGCCGGAGACGACGGCCCGCGGCTGGTTGTGGCTGACCCCGGTGGCACCGGAGGTCGCTTCCTACGGCGCGCCGATGGTGCTGTTCGGTATTGCGCTGGCCTGGCTGCTCGCCTGGGCGTGGCTCCACCCGCGCCGGCGCAGGATGCCGGTTCGCGTGGGTCCGGCCTGGGACTGTGGTTTCGGCCCCCTGAACGCACGCATGCAGTACACCGCGACCGCCTTCTCGATGCCGATCCGGCGCATCTTCTCGCCGGTCTGGCCGAAAAAGGAGCATTACCATCCGCCCGCAAATCCGGGAGAGGGGGGGCGCTATCACCTGCACGTGGGTGACTGGGCCTGGCTGAAGATCTACGAGCCGACCGGCCGGCTGCTGCTCGCCGCGGCGAGGCGCCTGGCAACGATCCAGGGGGGCAACATCCGGGCCTATCTCGCCTATTCCTTCTGCACCCTGATCATCCTGTTGCTGGTGGTGTCGCTATGAAGGGCTGGATTCTCGCCATCGTCCAGACCGGTCTGCTGGCTTTCGGAGCCCCATTCCTGGCCGGCTGGGTCAAATGGGTCAAGTGCAGGCTGCAGTCGCGCCAGGGGCCTCCGCCCTGGCAGCCCTACCGCGACCTGCTGCGGCTCTTCTCCAAGGAAGTGGTGATCGCCGAGAGTGCCAGCCCGATCTTCCGAATCGCCCCCTACGTGGTCTTCAGCGTCACCGCGCTGGCCTGTTCGGTGGTGCCGATGGTCGCCACCGGGCTGCCGACCGCGGCGATCGCCGACGTCATCGTGCTGGTCGGCTTCTTCGCCCTGGGGCGCTTTTTTCTCGCCCTTGCCGGCATGGATGTCGGTACGGCTTTCGGCGGCATGGGCTCGTCGCGGGAAATGACCATCGCCTCGCTTGCCGAACCGGCGATGCTGCTGGGGATCTTCACCCTGGCGATGACCGTCCACAGCACCAACATCGCCTCGATGATCGGCTATCTGGTCGAGCGGCCCTTTCAGCTCTATCCGTCCTTTGTTTTTGCCGCCATGGGACTGGTGTTGGTGGCGGTCGCCGAAACCGGGCGCATTCCGGTCGACAATCCGGCCACCCATCTCGAGCTGACCATGGTCCACGAGGCGATGATCCTCGAATACAGCGGCCGCCACCTGGCACTGATGGAGTGGGGAGCGATGCTCAAGCTGATGATCTACGGCGTGCTGCTCGCCAACCTGTTCCTGCCCTGGGGGGTGGCGGTCGACTTTACTTTGCCGGCGTTGCTGATCGGCCTTGGTGCCATCACGCTGAAGTTGCTGGTGCTGGGCGCGGCGCTGGCGGTGGCCGAGACCGGGCTGGCCAAGATGCGGCTGTTCCGGGTGCCGCAGTATCTCGCTCTGGCTTTCATCCTCTGCCTGCTGGGGATGCTCAGCCATGTGATCCTGGAGGTGAACTGAGATGTCCCTGACCCATCTCCCCCTGGCGGAACAGGCCGTGCTGACCCTGGCGGCCCTGGTGCTCTTCACCTCTTTTCTGCTGCTGGCGCAGACGCGTATCGTCAGCCTGATTCACACCTTCGCCTGGCAGGGGGGACTGCTCTTCGCCGCCACCTGCCTGGTGGCGTTGAGTTCGGGACGTCATCACCTCTTCGTTTCGGCGTTTTTGACCCTGGCGCTCAAGGTCGTTTTCATCCCCTGGCAGCTCAAACGGCTGGTGGTGCGGCTCGATATCCGCCGTGAGGTCGAAACGGTTGGCGGTCCGTCGCTGATCATGATCGGCGGCGGGGCGCTAGTGCTGTTCAGCTACTATGTGGTTCTGCCGATTCGCGAACTCTCTTTTCTCGCCACCCGCAACACCATCGCCGTCTCCCTGGCGGTCGTCCTGATCGGCATGCTGATGGTCCTCACCCGGCGCAAGGCGGTTGCCCAGGTCATCGGCTTCATGTCGATGGAGAACGGCCTCTTCTTCGCCGCCGTGTCCGCCACCTACGGCATGCCGATGGTGGTTGAGCTCGGTGTCGCCTTCGATGTGCTGGTGGCGGCGATCCTGTTCGGGGTCTTCTTCTTCCAGCTGCGTTCCGGAATCGGCTCGCTCGATGTGGATCACCTGAACCGACTGCACGAGGTCGACCGATGATCGCCCTTTACCTGACCCTGCTGATCCCGCTGGTTGCGACTTTCGTTTTCGCCGTCATCGGCCACTGGAGGAGCGCCGGCACGCTCAACCTGCTGGTCTGCATGGCCACCTTCGCCACCTCACTGGCGTGCGCCATCGACGTCTTCGATCACGGGGCGCTGATGTCACCGGGGAAGCTCTTCTATGTCGACGCCTTCAATGTCTACCTGATTCTGCTCAACGCCCTGGTCGGCCTGACCACGGCGATCTTCTCCCGTCCCTACATGGCCCACGAGGTCGCGATCGGGCGGGTCGATGACGGCCGCATGCGTCTCTACCACGCCATGTACCAGGGTTTTCTGCTGACCATGCTGGTGGCGCTGAGCACCAACAACCTCGGTCTGCTGTGGGTGGCCGTCGAGGGAGCGACCCTGGCGACGGTCCTGCTGGTCTCGCTCTACCGTACGCCGGAGTCGATCGAGGCGGGCTGGAAGTACTTCATTCTCTGCGGTGTCGGCATCGCCCAGGCCCTGTTCGGTACGGTGCTGCTCTACTTTGCCGCCGAACGGGTGCTGCCGGGCGCCGAGGATGCGCTCTTCTGGAGTGTTCTCAAGGAGCACGCCGGACAGCTGGAGCCGACGGTTCTGACTCTGGCTTTCGTCTTCCTGCTGGTCGGCTACGGCACCAAGATCGGTCTGGTGCCGCTGCACAACTGGCTGCCGGATGCCCACTCCGAGGGCCCGACGCCGATGTCGGCGATCCTCTCCGGGCTGCTGCTCAATGTCGCCCTCTACGCGGTGGTGCGCTGCAAGATGCTGATCGAGCCGGCCCTGGGCAACCACCTGCCCGGTTATCTGATGATGGGTTTCGGCATGCTTTCCTTTACCGTTGCCGGCATCCTGCTGCACCGTCAGAGAGACATCAAGCGGATGTTCTCCTATTCGTCCATCGAGCATATGGGACTGATGACCTTCGCCTTCGGTATCGGCGGGCCCCTGGCAACCTTCGGCGGTCTGCTGCACATGATCGTCCACTCGCTGACCAAGTCGGCGATCTTCGTGACCGTCGGCCATGCCGCCCAGGTCGCCGGCACCCAGAGTATCGAAAAGATCCGCGGCCTGATCCGCACCCAGCCGGCCATCGGCTGGAGTTTTCTGCTCGGAACCGTGGCGATCGCCGGTTTCCCCCCCTTCGGCGTCTTCACCAGCGAGTTTTTGCTCTTTTCCGCGACCATCAAGAGCTGGCCCTGGCTGGTGATTCCGCTGCTGGTCGGGCTCGCCGTCGCCTTCGCGGGACTGTTCCGCCACCTGCAGCCGATGGTCTTTGGTGAGCCCCCGGAAGGGCAGGCGCCGGTCAGGGCCAACATGCTGCCGGTTCTGCTGCACCTGCTGCTGGTGCTGTGGCTGGGGATTTCGGTTCCGGGCGTCCTCGCCCGCTGGCTCGATCAGGCGACCATCATGGTGGTCGGAAGGGGGCTGTTATGAATCGGGGACAGACTGCTGGTGTGACCACGGGCCGGGTCGACGAGGTCTGTCGGCAACTGGTCGGAGCCGGGCTGGCAGAGCCGCTCGTTCCCCTGTCCGGATTGAAGGCACGGTTGCGGCTCGCTCCCGCCGACTGGGGCCGGGCGGCAGAGGTGGCCCGGCGGCAGGGCCTGCGCTGGTCGGGAACCTGGGGGGATCACCGGGCCCCGGAGATCGTGGTTTTTGCGCTTCTGTTCGGATGCGACGGACACCTGCTGCTCGAGACCGCGGTCGACGAGAACCGGCCCGAACTGCCATCCCACACCCCTGTCTACGTTGCCGCCGATCGTCCGGAGCGCTGTCTGCAGGACATGTTCGGGGTCCGGTTCATCGATCATCCGGATCCGCGGCGCTGGCTGCGTCACCAGGGCTGGACGGCGAACGAATTCCCCCTGCGCGGTGACTTTCCCGTTGCGGGACGGGGCAGCGGCGCAACCCCGCCCGATTGCGGCTATCCCTTTGTGCCGGTGAGCGGGGAGGGGGTCCATGAAATCCCGGTCGGGCCGGTCCATGCGGGCATCATCGAACCGGGCCATTTCCGCTTCCAGGCCGTCGGTGAGACCATCCTGCGCATGGAGGAGCATCTCGGCTATGTGCACAGGGGGATCGAAAAGATTGCCGTGGGACGCGGTCCGGAAGGCCTGGCGCGCCTGGCAAATCGGGTCTCCGGGGACAGTGCGGTGACCCACGGCTGGGCCGCCTGCATGGCTGTCGAGCGCGCTTGCGGGGTCGATGTGCCGCCACGGGCACTGGCACTGCGGGCGATCCTTTCCGAGCGGGAACGGATCGCCAACCATCTCGGCGACATCGGCGCGATCTGCAACGATGTCGGTTTCGCCTTCGCCCAGGTCCAGATGAGCCGCCTGCGGGAACTGGTCCAGCGACAGAACCTGGCGCTGTTCGGCCACCGGCTGCTGTTTGACCGGGTGACGCCGGGGGGCGTGGCCGTCGATCTCGATGACAACGGGGTGATGGCCATCCGCGAGGAGATGCAGTGTCTCGAGGCCGATGTCGGGGAGCTGTTGCCGCTGCTGCTCGAGTACCCGAGCCTGCAGGACCGCCTGCGCGGCACCGGGATTCTCTCGCCGGCCGATGCCTCCCGCCTCGGTGTCACCGGTTATGTCGGCCGTGCCAGCAACCTGCCGGACGATCTGCGTCGTGACGCTCCCTATGCCCCCTACGACCGCCTCCAGGTCGGGGTGCCGGCCTGCCCCGAAGGGGATGTCGCCGGACGGGTGCGGGTCCGCGGCGAAGAGGTGCTGGTCTCCATCGGTCTGATCGGGCAGTTGCTGGAGAATCTGCCGGAAGGCGAGGTCCGGACCGCCTGCCCCTTGCCGGGCCGGGCCGTCGAGGGAATCGGACTGGTCGAGGGCTGGCGCGGCGAGACCTTCGCCTACGTGCGGCTCGATGCCGAAGGCCGGGTCGAACGCTACTTCCCGCGCGATCCGAGCTGGCTGTCGTGGCCGGCGCTGGAAGTGCTGCTCGAGGATGTCATCGTGCCCGACTTTCCGGTCAACAACAAGTCGGTGAACGGCTCCTATGCGGGGCATGATTTGTAGGGGCAGTGACGAGTGACGAGTGACGAGGGACGAAGGACGGCGTGACGGCGTGACGGCGTTACGCGTCACGTGTCACGCATCACGGCTTTTCCCCTCGTCACCCGTCACCCGTCCCTCGTCACTGACTCT
>CAYTVY010000019.1:12875-27791 GCA_964441925.1 uncultured Geothermobacter sp. | reverse complement strand
TTCGTGACGCGTAACACGTAACACGTGACGAGTAAGGGCCGGAGGCTGGATGATTCTCATTTCGTCACTTATCCCTCGTCCCTGCCGTTGTTCGCGCGAGCAAAGAAAATGAAGGCGCCGGCGGGTGCCCCCGCAAGTTTTGCTTTCCCTTGGCAGGTTTATAGAGCCTGTCCCCTTCGTTGAGTGCGAGCGTTTTCTACGTTGGCCCTGGCAGTGAATGCGCAAATAATTTGCATGTGGGGCGAAATGGGCCTATTATTGACTCAACATTTGAGGCAATAAGGCAGACCAAATGACTCGCGAGCCGCTATACATCTGGCAGCATCCGTCCTGGCCCGGCTTTCGCTGGGACAGCGAGGCGCTGATAAAGCCCCTTGGAGAATGCCGCTTCAAACAGGGGGGGCTCCTGGCCCAAATGCGCGAGCAGGGGATGGAGGTCCGGCAGCAGGCAAGGGCCGAAGTCCTGATCGAGGAAGCGTTGAAAACATCCGCGATCGAGGGCGAAAAGCTCGACCCGAAGGCCGTGCGATCGTCAGTCGCCCGACGGCTGGGCCTGCCTACGGCCAGCTTGGCGGAGATCCGGGACCGTCATGCCGATGGCGTGGTCGAGATTCTGCTCGACGCCACCCGGAACCATGACAAGCCGTTGACGGCCGAAAGGCTGTATGGCTGGCATGCGGCGCTCTTTCCTACCGGATACTCCGGCCTGTGGAAGATCCAGGTCGCAGCCTGGCGTGACGACCGGGATGGCCCGATGCAGGTCGTTTCCGGTCCCGTGGGGCGGGAGACGGTTCATTACGAGGCACCTCCCGCCAAACGGGTGCCCCGCGAAATGGAGCGGTTTTTCCGCTGGTGGGAAGAAAGCCGCCAGAAAGAAGACGGCCTTCTGCGGGCGGCAGTGGCCCATCTGTGGTTTGTGGCCATTCACCCTTTTGACGATGGCAACGGCAGGATTGCCCGTGCCCTGACCGAAATGGCACTGGCCCAGGACGAAGACCTTGCGACCCGTTACTACAGCCTGTCCTCGCAGATTATGGCGGACGGCGACTCCTATTATTCCGTCCTCGAACGGACCAACAAGGGAGATGGCGAGATTACAGAATGGCTCCTGTGGTTCTTCGACTGCATGTCCAGAGCCATTCTGCGGTCAAACGAACTGCTGACCAATGTTCTGGTCAAGGCCCGCTTCTGGCAACGCCATGCCCAGACGGAACTCAACGACCGGCAACGCAAGGTCATCAACCGCCTTCTGGAGGCCGGCCCGGACGGATTCGAGGGGGGCATGACCAACCGCAAGTACGCCGGCATGACACATGTCAGCCGGGCGACGGCGCAAAGGGAGCTGGCCGATCTGGTCAACAAGGGCATCCTGCGTCAGAACCGGCAAAGAGGACGAAACGTCAGCTACAGCCTTATCGGGGAGGATTTGCTTGGGGGCGCTTGTGTTTAAAGGGTGAATTAATGGCTCCGCCCTCTGTCAGATTCAGCCAATCCCCGCCAGCTCCGCCACGTTCTGCAGGGGAAGCATGGTCACTTTTTCATCGACGGCAAACCGTTGCCGACCGGGATAGACCACCCAGAGGTGGTCCAGTTCGAGATCTTTCAGGGCACTGCGCATCGATCGAGTTATCTTCGGCGCTTCGTTGAACTTGAATTCCACCCCAAAACGGCGCCCGCCACGGAAAAACAGCAGATCGAGTTCGGCGCCGCTGTAGGTCGCCCAGAAGTAGGTGTCGGCCGAACCGATGCGGGCCAGGACTTGCTCCAGGGCAAACCCTTCCCAGGAAGCGCCAAGCCGGGGATGGCCGAGCAGTGTGTTGCGATCGGGGATGCTGAGCAGGCTGTGGACGATGCCGGAGTCGCGCAGGTAGATCTTGGGAGCCTTCACCTGCCGTTTGGCAAGATTTTCGTGCCAGGGCTGCAACTGCCGCACCATGTAGGTTCCGGTCAGAATATCGAGATAGTGGCGAACGGTCTTGTCTGACTGGCCCATCGACCGCCCCAGCTCGGAAGCATTCCAGGTTTGTCCGTGCGAATGGGCAAGCATGGTCCAGAAACGCCGCATCGCTGCGGCGGGGATATTGATGCCGAGTTGAGGGATGTCGCGTTCCAGAAAGGTGCGGATGAACCCCTCACGCCAAGCCACGCTGTCTTCATCCGTCCTGGCGAGAAAGGAACGCGGAAATCCACCCCGCAGCCAGAGCCTGTCATGATCGGTCGCAGGAATTTCACCCGTGTGGAACCCGGTCAGTTCGACAAATTCGACCCGGCCGGCAAGGCTTTCGGCAGCATTGCGAGTGATTTCCGGCGACGCACTGCCGAGGATCAGGAAGCGGGCGGGATTGTCCGCCCGGTCGGCCAGAACCCGCAGGATGCCGAAGAGCTCCGGGTTGAGCTGGATTTCGTCGAGGACAACAAGCCCGTCCAGTGAAGACAGGTAAAGTTCCGGGTTCTGCAAACGGGCCTGATCGGAAGGCGATTCCAGGTCGAGATAGTGGACGGTTTTTCTTCCCTTGGCGAGCTGTCGGGCCAAAGTGGTTTTGCCACATTGCCGGGGCCCGAGAATGGCCGTGATCGGTGAGCGCTTCAGGGCCTGATTGACGGCGGACATATAGGGTGTTCTGGCAATCACGGGGAAAGACTATCATTGAAAATTCGGAGCGTCAATCCGAATTTTCAATGATAAATCAGCTCTGAGCAGACTCTCCGAGCTGATTTCTTTGTCCTTTTTGTGGGGGGAGGGAGGAGTCGGAGCGGGATGTCGCGTTTCGTAGGTGGCACATCGCAAGGCCGCCACGAAACAAAACGGCCAACCAGCATCTAGCTGGTTGGCCGTTTCCGATCAGGGAATGGGGGTCAGTTCTTCGGGCCCTGCCGCCTGCCGAAGAACAGCCGGCGGATCCAGGGGCGTTTGCCGGCGGCCGGTTGCGGCGGCTGTTCGGGGGGCGGGGTGAGCAGGTGGTCGAAAAGGTCGTGATAACCCATGTAGTCCATGTTCTCCTCCTTCGTTTCGCTGATTGCGGTTGTCGTCCCGTCGCTGGCGCAACGGGGGCACGCACCCTCGTCGGGAGGGGATGGTACGGGTCCGATGCTAGCTTCGCGGCAGGAGAAACAACAGGCAGCTTCGCGCGGCATCTGCTGACGGTCGGCGCCGGGGCGGGCCGGGGATCGGCACAGGCGGGTTCCGGGAGGATGCGGACGGGGTAAAGGCGGAGGTGCGCGGCGGTCTGCGGTGGATTCAGTCCGGCAGCAGCAGCCGTTCGGCGTTGCGGTGGCAGATCAGTTCCTGCGCCTCCGGACAGAGATCGAGGCGGCAGACGGCCTCGGCGTTCGCCCGGATCCCCGGCACGCCGGGAAAGTCGCTGCCGAAGAGAAACTTTTCGGCGAGCTTGGGCAGCGAGGGGTAGAGCCGCAGCAGGTTCTGCGGCGGCAGGCCGCAGATGTCGATGTAGACGTTCTTGTGCCGTTTGACCATGAACTCGGCCTGCTGGTACCAGAAACCGCGCCCGCCGTGCGCCAGGATGATGGTCAGGCCGGGAAAGTCGGTGGCGACGTCGTCGTAGGTGTAGGGATCGGCGTAGCGCATCCTGGCGCCGGTGAAGATGGAGGTGCCGGCGTGCATCATCACCGGCAGGCCGAGCTGGAGGCAGCGTTCGTAGACCGGGTAAAGGGCGCGTTCGTTGACGTCGTGCTCGCAGTGGACGGGATGAAGCTTCAGCCCCCTGATGCCGAGGGCGAGCTGCCGCTCGAATTCTTCCACCGGATGGTGCAGCCGCGGATTGATGAAACCGAAGGGAATGAAGCGCGGAAAACGGGCGGCGATGGCAATGACCCGTTCCACCGGATGGACGCCGGCGATTTTCGGGGCGTATTCCGGCAGCAGCACGGCGTGCTCGACACCCTCTTCGACCAGGATGCGGTGCAGCTCGTCGTCGCGCTGGTTGCCGGCACTGTCGTAGAGCCGCTGTTCGTACGACCTGCCGAGCGACATCAGAAAGGCGAAGGCCTCCTCGGTCCACTCGTGCCGATCGCCGCTGTGGATGTGCACGTCGAAAATCTTCATCGGACCTTCCCTTTCCGTTGTCGCCGGCGGATGACTCAGCCGCTGTTCCGCACACAGTGCAGCCGCCCCCGGAAGGCGGTCTTGAAGCAGCCGTTGCAGGAGGTGCAGGCGGCGGTTGCCCGGCTCTCGTCCTGCCAGCGCCGCGGCAGGTCCGGCTGGCAGATGAAGGGACGGCAGAGGGAGATGAAGTCGGCGCTGCCGCCGCGCAGGATGCTTTCGGCCCGCAGCCGGTCGCGGATGCCGCCCACCAGCAGCAGCGGGCAGCGGACGACGGGACGCAGCCGCTCGGCCAGTTCCAGGTTGTACGGCGCCAGCGGCGGATCGTCGGTGCGGCGCCGGCGCACCGGGGTGCGTTCCCCGGAGGCCGGGGTGCCGCTGCTGATCTCGATGCCGTCGATGCCGGCCTCGTCGAGCGCGCGGGCCGCCTGCAGGGCCTCCTCGCGGCTCAGGCCGCCTTCCTGGTGGTCGTCGAGGCTCAGCTTGGCCAGCAGCGGCAGGCGGCCGCCGGCGGCCTGCCGGACGGCGGCCGCCACCTCGAGCAGAAAGCGCCGCCGGTTCCGGGGGGTGCCGCCCCAGGCGTCGCTGCGCCGGTTGCACAGCGGCGAGAGGAACTGGTTGATCAGGTAGCCGTGGGCGGCGTGCAGCTGGATGGCGTCGAATCCCCAGCGGCGGGCACGGTCGGCGGCGGCGGCGAAGGCGTCGATGACGCGGGCGATGTCGTCGGCGCTCATCTCCAGGGGCGTCTGCGGATACTGCTCCGGCGTCACGGCCGAGGGGGCGATCGGGGTGCAGCCGCAGACGTCGGCGCGGGTCTGGCCGCCGGCATGTCCGATCTGGGCGCAGATCCGGCCGCCTTCGGCGTGCACCGCGTCGACCAGCCGGCGCACGGGCTCCTCCAGGCTGTCGTCGTACAGGCCGAGGGCGCCGGGCAGCAGCTTGCCTTCGCGGGAGACGTAGGCGAAGCCGGTGATGATCAGGCCGGCACCGCCGGCCGCCAGCTCACGGTAGAGGGCGATCAGCGCCTCGCCCGGTACGCCTTCCGGGTCGCACATTCCTTCCCAGGTCGCCGAACGGACCAGCCGGTTGCGCAGTTGCAGCGTGCCGAGCCGCGCCGGGGCGAACAGTTCACGGGCATGCGGCATAGGTGACTCCTCAGGCCGGCAGGGTGACGAGCTGGTCGTCGGCCGGCGAAAGGCGGATGCCTCCTTCGGCCCCGACCGCCCAGGTGTTCTCGATGCCGACCACCCCGTGGCCCGCGAGCAGGAATTTCGGCTCGATGGCGATGGTCTGGTTCTGCTGCAGTGGCACGTCGAAGCCCTTGGCCAGCACCGGCATCTCGTCCAGCTCGAGCCCGACGCCGTGGCCGACGAACCTGGCCTGCTCGCCTGGAACGCCCATGAAGCAGTCCCCCAGGCCGGCCTCGGCTGCGATGTTGCAGGCCAGGTCGAACAGCTCCGAGGCGATGGCGCCGGGGCGCAGGGCCTCGACGATCTGCCGCTGGATCTTAAGGGCGGTGTCGAAGGCGTGCCGGACGTCGGGATGAACCTTGCCGGGAACGAAGAAGCGGCTCATGTCGACGATGTAGCCGTCGTAGACCGCGGTGTAGTCGACCATCAGCGGCATGTCCGGCCGGATGACGGCGGTCGAGGCGCCGTGCGGCGAGGCGGCGCTCAGGCCGCAGCCGGTGACGGCACCGTCGAAGAAGCCCGGCTGGTTGGCGCTGCCGCCGGCGACCAGCAGGCCCTGGAAGAGCTCCTGGTTGTAGGCCCGCATCCGGACGTAGCCCTCGCTGCCGAGCTTGCGCGAGCGGCATTCGAATTCGGCCGCCAGGTCAATCTCGCGCATGCCCGGCCGGTAGAACTCGGGCACCTGGGCGAAGACCTTGCTCAGCTGCTCGCCGGCGTGACGGATCTTCTCCACCTCGAAGGGCGACTTGACCGAACGCAGGTTGCGGTTGATGCCGGAGATGTCGACGAACTCCCGCTCGGGCAGCACCTTCTTCAGGTAGTCGAGCTGGGCGATCGGCAGCACGTCGCAGGTGATGCCGACCCGCTGGCCCGGCCGGCCGACCAGTTCGGTCAGCTGGCGGCTGGAGGGGAAGGGCCGCAAGTCGTCGATGCAGCACTCCTGCCGGGCGCGGGTCAGGCTCTTGCGGATCAGCAGCAGCGGCTCGCCCTGCCGCGGCACCCAGAGCAGGCCGTTCTGCCGGGTGCCGGCAAAATAGAAGAGATCGATCGGATAGAGAATCAGCGCCCCGTCCAGCTCCTTGCGCTGCAGCTGTTGCTGGAGGTTGGCGATACGGTTCTGGCATTCGGTTTTCAGGGCCATGGGAGCATCCTTTCGGGGGAGTCGGAAGTCAGAATTTGAAGCCTCTGCTGCATTCTGGCTCCTGTCTTCTGGATTCTCAAGATGTTACATGTTGCGCCGGTACTGTCCACCCACCTCGTACAGGGCACGGGTCATCTGCCCGAGGGAGGCGACCTGCACCGTTTCCATCAGCTCGGCGAAGATGTTGCCACCGCTGACCGCCACGTCCTTGAGCCGCTGCAGCGCCGCCGGCGCCTTGTCGGCGTGGCGCCGCTGGAAATCCCGCAGGTTGGTCAGCTGCAGCTGCTTCTCCTCCTCGGTGGAGCGGGCCAGCTCGCCCGGAATCTCGTAGCCTTCCTCCTCCACCTTCGGGTTGATGTAGGTGTTGACACCGATGATCGGCAGCTCGCCGGTGTGCTTCTTGTGCTCGTAGAGCATCGACTCGTCCTGGATCTTGCCGCGCTGGTACTGGGTTTCCATCGCTCCGAGCACGCCGCCGCGCTGGCTGATGCGCTCGAACTCGCACAGCACCGCCTCCTCGACCAGGTCGGTCAGCTCCTCGATGATGAAGGAACCCTGCAGCGGATTTTCGTTTTTCGCCAGGCCGAATTCCCGGTTGATGATCATCTGGATCGCCATCGCCCGCCGCACCGACTCTTCGGTCGGGGTGGTGATCGCCTCGTCGTAGGCGTTGGTGTGCAGCGAGTTGCAGTTGTCGTAGATGGCCATCAGCGCCTGCAGGGTGGTGCGGATGTCGTTGAAGGCCATCTCCTGGGCGTGCAGCGAGCGGCCCGAGGTCTGGATGTGGTACTTGAGCATCTGGCTGCGCTTGTTGGCGCCGTACTTGTCGCGCATCACCACCGCCCAGATGCGCCGTGCCACCCGGCCGATGACCGAATACTCGGGATCGAGGCCGTTGCTGAAGAAGAAGGAGAGGTTGGGGGCGAAATCGTCGATGTGCATCCCCCGCGCCAGGTAGTACTCGACATAGGTGAAGCCGTTGGCCAGGGTGAAGGCCAGCTGGCTGATCGGGTTGGCGCCGGCCTCGGCGATGTGGTAGCCGCTGATCGACACCGAGTAGTAGTTGCGCACGTTGTTGTCGATGAAGTACTGCTGCACGTCGCCCATCATCCGCAGGGCGAACTCGGTGGAGAAGATGCAGGTGTTCTGCCCCTGGTCTTCCTTGAGGATGTCGGCCTGGACGGTGCCGCGCACCGTCTGCAGGGTCCAGGCCCGGATTTTCCGGTACTCGTCGGCGTCCGGCTCGCGGCCGTTCTCCTTGCGGAACTTCTCCACCTGCTGGCGGATGGCGGTGTTGAGGAACATCGCCAGGATCATCGGTGCCGGGCCGTTGATGGTCAGCGAGACGCTGGTCATCGGATCGCAGAGATCGAAGCCGGCGAAGAGCTTGTCCATGTCTTCGAGAGTGCAGATGGAGACACCGCTCATGCCGATCTTGCCGTAGATGTCGGGCCGCTCGTCCGGGTCCTCGCCGTAGAGGGTGATGCTGTCGAAGGCGGTCGACAGCCGCTTGGCCGGATCGTCCTTGGTCAGAAAGTGGAAGCGGCGGTTGGTGCGTTCGGGCGTCCCCTCGCCGGCGAACTGCCGCTTGGGATCTTCGGCGGTGCGCTTGAAGGGGAACAGACCGGCGGTGAAGGGGAAGAAGCCGGGTGCGTTCTCCTTCATGCGCCACTTGAGAATCTCGCCGTAGTCGGCGAAGTCGGGCAGGCAGACCTTGGGAATGCGGGTGCCGGAGATGGTGGTGGTGTACAGCTCGTTGCGCAGCTCCCGGTCGCGCACCCTGGTCACCATCACGTCCTGGCGGTAGGCCTCCTTCAGCTTGGGCCATTCCTCCAGGGAGCGGCGGCTCTCCTCGGTGAGCAGGGCGCGGGTCTTTTCGATCAGCGGCTCGAAGTCGGCCGCCTTGTCGGCCATCAGTTGCCGTGCCCCCTCGAGCTGGAAGAGCTGCCGGGCCGCCGCGACCTGCTCGTCGGTCAGCTTGCGGTAGTTGCGCACCGTCTGGGCGATGTCGCCCAGGTAGCTGGTCTTTTCCGGCGGGATGATGCGCTGGGCCAGGCTGTCCTGGTCGCCGACCTCGAGCTGGCTCTGCCAGCCGGTGCCGCACTTGGTGTTCAGCTTGTCGATCAGGGCACGGTAGAGGCGGTTGGTGCCGGCGTCGTTGAACTGGCTGGCGATGGTGCCGTAGACCGGCAGCTCTTCGTCCGGGGCCTCGAACAGCTTGCGGTTGCGGCGCACCTGCTTGCGGACGTTGCGCAGGGCATCCTCGGCGCCGCGTTTTTCCATCTTGTTCAGCGCCACCAGATCGGCGAAGTCGAGCATGTCGATCTTCTCCAGCTGGGTCGGGGCCCCGAACTCGCTGGTCATGACGTAGAGCGAAACGTCGCAGACCTCGATGATGCCGGTGTCACCCTGGCCGATGCCGCTGGTCTCGACGATGATCAGGTCGAAGGCGGCGGCCTTGAGGACCGCCATCGCCTCGCGGATGGCCGCCGACAGCTCGCTGCGCGAGTCGCGGGTCGCCAGCGAGCGCATGTAGACCCGCGGAGTGTCGATGGCGTTCATCCGGATGCGGTCGCCGAGCAGGGCGCCGCCGGTCCGCTTGCGGGTCGGATCGACCGAAAGGATGGCGACGCGCTTGTCGGGGAAGTCGTTGAGAAAGCGCCGCACCAGTTCGTCGGTCAGCGAGCTCTTGCCGGCGCCGCCGGTACCGGTGATGCCGACCACCGGCACCACCTTCGCCATCGCTTTGACCTGTTCGTGGGCCGCCCGCAGCTCGTCGTCCGATTCGGTGACCAGCTGCTCGGCGCAGGTGATCATGCGGGCGATCGCCTGGATGTCACCGGTCGGCAGCGCCTCGAGATCGTGCGCGATTTTGCGCGGCGGTGCGAAGTCGCACTGCTGCAGCTTGTAGTTGATCATGCCCTGCAGGCCCATGCGGCGGCCGTCCTCGGGCGAGAAGATCTTGCAGATGCCGTATTCCTCCAGCTCGCGGATCTCGTCGGGGATGATGACCCCGCCGCCGCCGCCGAAGATCCGGATGTGGCTGCAACCGTGTTCCTGCAGCAGGTCGTACATGTATTTGAAGAACTCGAGATGCCCGCCCTGGTAGGAGCTGACGGCGATGCCCTGGGCATCCTCCTGGATGGCGGTCTCGACGATCTCGCGCGCCGAGCGGTTGTGTCCCAGGTGGACGACCTCGGCGCCGGAGTCCTGCAGAAGCCGGCGCATGATGTTGATCGACACGTCATGCCCGTCGAACAGGCTGGTGGCGGTGACGAAGCGGATGTGATGTTTGGGGCGATAGGGTTCCTGTTCCATGTCGCGACTCCTTGAATTGATGCGTCTGGTGCAAACAATGTTTTAGCAACCTTTGTGCCACGGTTGGCGGCCGTTGGCCCGATGCCGGCCCGGTGACTCAATGGCCGGTCCCGGGGAAGGTGGCGTGGGAAAATGCCCCGACAACGAAGGTGACGAATCTGTCTACTCCTGTTGACACTGAAGTGGTCCGTGTCGAAAAAAATCGAAAAAATAACTGGTTTCTTTTTTTGTCCGGTTGGGTCTGCATCCGGTGGCGGTCACGACTGTTGCGTGGCGCGTCTGATGGGGTCAAACATTTCTTTTGCCTTGAGATATAAAACACTGTATTATTTTTGCTCGTCCGGGCGTGGGGCCCGGTTTTGTCACCGACGGTGGTGTCTGGGGCATTGTCCTGAGGGAGTTGGTCATGGATTTCGTGTTGCAGGCCCGGGAGGCCGGGTTCGATGTCGGCTCGCTTCAGTTGCCGGCGGAAAGCTGGCAGGTCCTCCTTGACCGGGATCAGCGCATCGTGCTCAGCAACGAGGATTCCTTCGCCTTCGTCGGCCGGCGGCCGGAGGAGCTCATCGGCCAGCGGCTCAGCCAGGTTCTTCCTCTCGGATTTCTGCTGTCGTTCATCATCCGGGGCGTCGGTTTCCGGGAACAGCCGGTCTGGATCGATGGTGTCAAGTATTACGGTCACTACCAGCCGCTTGGCCGCAACGGGCAGGCCGGTGGCTGTTTCTGTCTGCTGCGCCGGGAACAGGTGGCTGGCGAACTGCTCGAGCTGCCCGGCCTGATCGGCAGTCTGCCCGCCGGGGTCGACATCTCGGGCGACAGCCTGATCATGGTCAACACCGAGGGCGTGATCACCATGATCAGCCAGCCTTTCGCCGATGTCCTTGGCCTGGCGGCGGGGGAGATGCTCGGTCGGCCGGTGCTGGAGGCCTATCCCAATTCCAATCCCTCGCGGTTGCCGTCGGTCATGGACAGGGGCCTGGCCGAGGAGGCCGAGCCGCACCTGCTCAACGGCCGGCATGCCATCGTCAGCCGCTATCCGCTGTTTCGTGACGGTGAAGTGGTCGGAGCCTGGGGCAAGATCCTGTTCAGTGATGCCCGCGAGCTGTTCCGGATGGCGGAGAAGGTGCAGGCCTATGTCCGGCCGCCCTCCCGGCGCAAGGGAGCGCGGCGGGGCGGCAACGCGCACTGCTTCAAGTACGACTGCAACAGCATCATCGGCCAGAGCCGGGTGATGAAGGAGCTGAAGGAGCGCCTGCTGCGCATCGCCCGTCGGCCGTCCAACGTGCTGCTGCTGGGAGAGAGCGGCACCGGCAAGGAGCTGTTCGCCCACGCCATCCACGCCGCCAGCCAGCGGCGCTACGGGCCTTTCGTCCGGGTGAACTGTGCCGCCATTCCCGATCATCTGCTCGAATCGGAGCTGTTCGGCTATGTCGAGGGTGCCTTCACCGGGGCCCGCAAGGGCGGGCAGGTCGGCAAGTTCGAGCAGGCCGACGGCGGAACCATCTTCCTCGACGAGATCAGCGACATGCCGCTGGTGATGCAGGCCAAGCTGCTGCGCGTCCTGCAGGAGAAGGAGGTGACCCCGCTGGGGGGCACCGGCACCCGCAGCATCGACATGCGGGTGATCGCCGCCACCAATGTCGATCTCGAGGAACGGGTCCGTAAGGGGGAGTTCCGCACCGACCTCTATTACCGGCTCAATGTCATTTCGCTCGAGATTCCGCCGTTGCGCAACCGGCGGGAGGATATCTACTTCATTGCCAAGCACCTGATCGACGATTTCAACGCCGAGTTCGGCATGGCCATTCAGGGGCTGGACGACGAGGCGTGGAAGCTGTTGGAAAACTACGATTTTCCCGGCAATGTCCGCGAATTGCGCAACGTCATCGAACGTGCCTTCAACATGACGGACGGCCCGCTCATCCGTGCCGTCGACCTGCCTCCGACCCTGCATCGTGCCCGGCCGGGCACTTCCGGCGGCAGGCCGGCGATTCCGGTCCGTGACGAGCTGCTGAGTGCCATCGGGCGGAAATCCCTGCAGGAGATCCTGGAGGAGATGGAGCGTCAGCTGATCGAGGCCTCGCTCGAACGGGTGGGGGGCAACAAGCTCAGCGCCGCCAATGTCCTGGGCATTTCCCGGCCCGGGCTCTACAAAAAGCTGAACAAGTACAACATCCAGTGATGGGGGCCGATGTCGGAACCTCCGGCGGGGCGCGGGGCTCTGCGGCCTGCCGCCGGAAGAAAAACACTGTTAACAAAGATGACATCCCGTGTCTTCACCATAACCCTATCCCTGTCGGGTATTTATTTTGATATTTGAAAAGTATCTTTGATAACGGTATGTTGAGATACTCGTCCAGTCTATTGTCTGCGAAAAACAGTGTTTGGTATTCTGGTTGCAAAGGCGTTGTGGCAGCAGGTTCGCCTTTTCGGCGGAAGACGTGCCGGCAGACGCTGGCCGTTTCACACGTTCATCCACGACTGACGAGGAAGCCACATGTCTGAAACTGCTGCACTGCTCGAGGTCCGGGGCGTCTCGCTCTCCTTCGGCGGCGTTCACGCCCTGACCGATGTCAGCTTCCAGGTGCGCAAGGGGGAGATCTTCTCGATCATCGGCCCCAACGGCGCCGGCAAGACCTCGATGCTCAACTGCATTTCCGGCCGCTACCAGCCGAACCAGGGGTCGATCGTCTTCAAGGGCAAGGAGCTGATCGGTCTGCGCCCCAACGACCGCTGCAACCTGGGCATCGGCCGTACCTTCCAGAATCTCGCCCTGTTCAACCACATGACGGTGCTCGACAACATCATGGTCGGCCGGCACCACCTGCTGAAGAACAATTTTCTCACCGGTTCGCTCTACTGGCTGACCGGTGCCCGCAAGGAGGAGCTGCGGCACCGGGCCGAGGTGGAGGACATCATCGACTTTCTCGAGATCGCCCACATCCGCAAGGCGGTGGCCGGCACCCTTTCCTACGGCCTGCGCAAGCGGGTGGAGCTGGCCCGGGCGGTGGCCTTGCGGCCCGACCTGATACTGCTCGACGAGCCGATGGCGGGGATGAACCTCGAGGAGAAGGAGGACATGGCCCGCTACATCATCGACCTCAACGAGGAGTGGGGCATGACGGTGGTGATGATCGAGCACGACATGGGGGTGGTGATGGACATCTCGCACCGGGTGATGGTGCTCGATTTTGGCAAGAAGATCGCCGAGGGGCTGCCGGACGAGGTGATGGCCGATCCGCGGGTGCGCAAGGCCTATCTGGGCGAGGACGACGTGGACGAGGGCCGCCAGGGCCAGGCCGGGGAGGTTGCCTGATGAAAACCGAATACGCCGACGTCAAGCGTTACGATACCTTTCCCAAGCTGCTGGCCTACAACGCCGCCAACTGGCCGAACGAGATCGCCCTGCGCGAAAAGGAGTTCGGCATCTGGAACGCCTTCACCTGGGCCGACTACCAGGCGATGGTGCGGCGCTTCGCTCTCGGCATGCACAAGCTCGGCATCGGCCAGGGCGACGCCGTCGGCATCATCGGCGACAACCGGCCCGAATGGGTGGCCGGCGAGATCGCCTCGCACGCGCTGCGGGCGATGATCTTCGGCATCTACCAGGATTCCCTCAACGAGGAGGTCGCCTACCTGATCAACTACGCCGGAGCGAAGATCATCATCGCCGAGGACGAGGAACAGGTCGACAAGGTGCTGGAGATCACCGAGCAGTGCCCCTGCGTCGAGCATATCGTCTACTGCGATCCGCGCGGCATGCGCAAGTACGACGACCCGCGGCTGCTCAGCCACACCGAGCTGATGCGGCTGGGGGACGAGCTCGATGCCGAGCAGTCCGGTCTCTACGACGAACTGGTCGCCGCCGGGCGGGCGGAGGATGTCGCCATTCTCTGCCCCACCTCGGGCACCACCTCCAATCCGAAACTGGCGATGCTGCAGTGCGGACCGATGCTCGAGCACTGTTTCGACTACCTGCAGAACGACCCGAAGTATCCCACCGACAACTATGTCTCGGTGCTGCCCCTGCCCTGGATCATGGAGCAGGTCTATGCCGTGGCGCAGGCGTTGATCAGCCGGCAGATCGTCAACTTCGTCGAGGAGCCGGAGACGATGATGTCCGACCTGCGCGAGATCGGGCCCAATTTCGTGCTGCTGGCGCCGCGGGTCTGGGAGAGCATCGCCGCCGACGTCAAGGCGAAGATGATGGACGCTACGCCCTTCAAGCAGCGGATGTTCAATCTCGGCATGAAGCTGGCCGAGAAGGCGGCCGCCGAAGGCAAGGGGCAGTCGAAGCTGGCCTACTGGCTGCTCTTCCGGGCGCTGAAGGACCGTCTCGGATTCAGCAACCTGCGCTCGGCGGCCACCGGCGGCGCGGCCCTGGGGCCGGACACCTTCAAGTTCTTTCTCGCCATGGGCGTGCCGCTGCGCCAGCTCTACGGCCAGACCGAGCTGGGTGGCGCCTACACCATCCACCAGGCGGACGATGTCGATTTCGACACCGTCGGCGTGCCCTTCTCCACCGCCGAGGTGCGCATCGACAACCCCGATGCCAACGGGGTCGGCGAGGTGGTGGCGCGGACCCGCGGCATGTTCCTTGGCTACTACAAGAACGAGAAGGCGACCGAGGAGGCCCTGGAGGACGGCTGGATGCACACCGGCGATGCCGGCTACTTCAAGAAGGAGAACGGTCATCTGGTGGTCATCGACCGTATCTCCGATCTGGCCGAGACCGCGACCGGCAGCCGTTTCTCGCCGCAGTTCATCGAGAACAAGCTGAAATTCTCTCCCTTCATCGCCGAGGCGGTCATCCAGGGGGACGGCCGGCCCTACCTGGCGGCGATCATCTGCATCCGCTACGAGATCGTCGCCAAGTGGGCCGAGCAGCGCGGCATCGCCTTCACCAACTACATCAACCTGTCGGCCCAGCGTCAGGTCTACGACCTGGTGCGCAAGGAGGTGGAGCAGGTCAACGCCACCCTGCCGGAGGCCCAGCGCATTCGCAAGTTTCTGCTGCTCTACAAGCAGCTCGATGCCGACGACGGCGAACTGACCCGGACCCGCAAGGTGCGTCGTGGCGTGATTCGCGAAAAATACGCCGATATTATCGACGCCATCTACTCCGACCAGGAGACCGTCCACATCGACACCATGATCACCTTCCAGGACGGCACCAAATCAAGGGTGCAGACCGACGTGCGGGTGGTCGA
>CAYTVY010000019.1:9494-12775 GCA_964441925.1 uncultured Geothermobacter sp. | reverse complement strand
GTCGGTGCCCTCTACGGGGTGGTGGCGATGTGCTTCGTGCTGATCTACAAGTCGACCCAGGTGGTCAACTTCGCCCAGGGGGAATTCCTGCTGATCGGCGCCTGGACCTGCTGGGCGCTGCTGGTCAAGTTTCACCTGCCGTTCTGGATCGGCTTTCCCGTCACCCTGGCCTTCATGGTGGTCTTCGGCATCCTGCTGCAGATGGTGGTGCTGCGGCCGCTGATTGGTGAGCCGATCATCTCGGTGATCATGGTCACCATCGGCCTGTCGATGTTCTTCCAGTCGCTGATGGGCTGGATCTTCGGGGTCTACGCCAAGCCGTTCCCCCAGGTGTTCGAAACCCAGTCGGTGAATTTCCTCGGCCTGCAGATCCAGACCGCCTACATCATGAGCCTGGTGATCTCGATCATCATCATGATCGGCTTCTACTACTTCTTCAAGCATTCCCGCCTCGGCCTGGCGATGCGGGCCACGGCCTTCGACCAGCAGGTGGCGCAGAGCCTCGGCATCTCGGTGAAGAAGGTCTTCGCCGCCGCCTGGGCCATTTCGGCCCTGGTCTCGGCCCTGGCCGGGGTGGTGGTCGGCATGGTCAACGGGGTCTCCTCGGCGCTGTCCTTCTTCGGCATCAAGGTCTTTCCGGTGGTCATTCTCGGTGGTCTCGACTCGATCGTCGGCTCGATCGTCGGCGGCCTGATCATCGGTGTGCTGGAGAACCTGGCCGAGTTCGTCGACAGCCAGTGGCTGCACCTGGGCAACATGTACACCATCGCCCCCTTCTACGCCCTGGTGATCATCCTGATGATCAAGCCCTACGGCCTTTTCGGAACCAAGGATATCGAGAGGATCTGATTCATGTCTTCTTCCGCCCACGCCCGGATGAACTGCGGCGAGTTCCGCACCACCTACGAGCAGGACACGACCATCTTCCCGACGCCCCTGTCGCGGCGGATGGTGATCGCCACGGTTGTCTTTCTCTGCATCGCGCCGCTGGTGCTCAATCCCTACTTTCTCAATCTCGGCATCCAGATCGGCTACTATGCCATCGCCGCCCTGGGGCTGAACATCGTCGTCGGCTTCACCGGCCAGATCTCCCTCGGCCATGCCGCCTTCTTCGGCTTCGGCGCCTTTGCCTCGGCCTGGCTGAACAACACCACCGGCATCCCGGTCTTCTTCTGCATCCCACTGGCGGGGATGATGACCATGGCCCTCGGGCTGCTGGTCGGCATTCCGGCCGGGCGCATCAAGGGGCTCTACCTGGCCATCGCCACCCTGGCCTCGCAGTTCATTCTCGAGGACTTCTTCGCCCGCGCCGAGTGGTTCACCGGCGGCGTCGCCGGCGCCATGGCCAACCCTTTCTCGATGTTCGGCTACGAGTTCAACACCGACCAGCGTTACTGGTACGTGGTGCTCGTCTACCTGGTGGTGATGTTCCTCATGGCGACCAACCTGCTGCGCACCCGTGACGGCCGGGCCTTCGTCGCCGTGCGCGATCACTACCTGTCGGCCGAGATCATGGGGATCAACCTGACCAAGTACCGGATTCTCTCCTTCGGCATCTCGTCCTTCTACGCCGGCATCGGCGGTGCCCTGTTCGGTCACTATCTCGGTTTCGTCTCGGCCGAGGGCTTCAACATCCTGCTGTCGATCCAGTTCCTCGGCATGATCATCATCGGCGGGCTGGGATCGGTGATGGGCAGCCTGATGGGCACGGTCTTCATGGTGCTGCTGCCGGAGGTGATGGAGGCGGGGGTGTCTCTCGCCGGTGGTTTCTTCCCCGGTCTGACCCAGGCGCTGGCCTACATCAAGGAGATGTCGATCGGCCTGGCCATCATCCTCTTCCTCATCTTCGAGCCGGACGGGCTGGCCCACCGCTGGCGGATGATCAAGGCCTACTGGAAGCTTTATCCCTTCTCCTATTGAGGGATTGCATGAGGATGTGTCGTGCAGGATCGCTCCATGTCAACGTCCCGCGATGCGGGCCCGTTTCCAAGCAAGGGAGGAAAACCATGCGCAAATCGTTGATTCTCGGCACCCTGTTACTGGCTTCGCTGGCGATGGTCTCCGTCGCCACCGCCGCCGACACCATCCCGGTCGGTCATCTGGCCGCCTACACCGGCCCGACATCGGGGGTCGGCATCCCTTACGGCAACGGCATTGACGACGCCCTGAAGTACATCAACGCCCACGGCGGCGTCAACGGCAAGCAGATCAAGTTCGACACCGTCGACTACTCCTACAACGCGCCGCGGGCGATCGCCACCTACAAGAAGTGGATGTCGAGCCTGAAGCCGGTTGCCATCCAGGGCTGGGGCACCGCCGACACCGAGGCCCTGGTCAAGTTCGTCGCCCGTGACAAGATCGCCTACATCTCGGCCTCCTATTCCGGTCACCTGACCGACCCGACCGGCAAGTCGCCGAAGACCAAGTCGCCGGCGCCCTACAACTTCTTCTACGGTCCCTCCTACTCCGACGCCTGCCGCGGCCTGGTGCAGTGGGCGGCCGACGACTGGAAGGCCAAGGGCAAGTCGGGCAAGCCGAAGTTCATCCACATGGGCGACAACCATCCCTATCCGAATGCTCCCAAGGCGGCCTGCGCCGAGTATGCCAAGGAGCTCGGCTTCGAGGTGCTGCCCTCCATCGTCTACTCGCTGAAGCCGGCCGACGCCAAGGCGCAGTGCCTGTCGCTGAAGGAGTCGGGTGCCGACTACGCCTACCTGGCCAACACCTCCAGCTCGAACATCTCGCTGCTCAAGTCGTGCAGCACCGTCGGCGTCAAGACCCAGTTCCTCACCAACATCTGGGGCTGGGACGAGAACTCGATCAAGGCGACCGGCGAGGCCGGCGACGGCATCGTCTGGGTGGTCGGCGCCGCTGCCTGGGGTGACGACGTGCCGGGCATGAAGACCCTGAAGGAGATCTCCAAGATGTCCGACCCCAGCGGCACCAAGCATCGCATGCTGCACTATGTCCGCGGTGTCTGCGCCACCTTCTTCATGAAGGAGGCGATGGTCAGGGCGGACGCCATGGGCGGCATCACCGGCGAGAACATCAAGAAGGGCTTCGAGCAGATGAAGGACTTCGTGCCGCCGGGACTGGAAGGTGTCTGCACCCCGTCGACTTGGACGTCCGAGGACCATCGCGGCACCACCCTGGTCAACGTCTATACCAGCAAGTACAACGGCGGCGACTTCAAGATGACCAAACTGGCCACCGTGGAGGTGCCCCGCCGTCCCGAGTGGCTGGGATGGTAAAGGCGGTGGCGCGTGGCGCGTGGCGCGTGA
>CAYTVY010000019.1:0-9394 GCA_964441925.1 uncultured Geothermobacter sp. | reverse complement strand
GCGCAAGTCGTTCAAGAACATCAAGTCGTACAAGCGCCGGAAACGGTGGATGTAATATTGGGTTTCGCGCAGAGCCGCCAGGACGCAGAGAGAACACAGAAAGGAAATAGGGGGTTCTCTGTATCTCCGCGTCTCGAGTGAGCGTCAGCGAACGGGCGCGAGTCAGGTTTGGGAAGATTTTGTTGAAAATACCGGAGTTCTCATGTCCGAATACTACGACAACCTCGAAACCCGCAGTCCCGAGCAGCGCGAGGCCGATCTGTTCGCCCGGTTGCGGGAGCAGATTGCCTGGGCGCGGCAGACCGCCCCGGCCTTTGCCGAGAGCCTGGCCGGGGTCGATCCCGACCGGGTGACCGACCGGAAGGCGCTGGCCGCCCTGCCGCTGCTGCGCAAGTCGGAGCTGGCCGACAGGCAGCGCCTGGCGCCGCTGTTCGGCGGTCTGACCGGTATCGCGCCACCCGAGCTGCGGCAGGTTTTCGCCTCGCCGGGGCCGATCTACGAGCCGGGCAGCGACCGGCCGGACGCCTGGCGGTTCGCCCGCGCCCTGTTCGCCGCCGGCGTGCGTGCCGGGGAGATCCTGCACAACTGCTTCTCCTACCACTTCACGCCCGCCGGCATGATGGTCGAGTCGGCGGCGCGTACCCTGGGCTGCGCCGTGGTGCCGGCCGGCGTGGGGCAGACCGAGCTGCAGGTGCAGGTGATGACGCATGTCCGGCCGCAGGCCTATGTCGGCACTCCGTCCTTTCTCAAGCTGATCGTCGACAAGGCGGACGAGCTGGGAAGCGATCTTTCGTGCCTGAAAAAAGCCCTGGTGTCGGGGGAATATCTGCCGCCGAGCCTGCGTGACGCCATGGCGCAGCGGGGTATCGCCGTCCGCCAGTGCTACGCCACCGCCGACCTCGGCCTGATCGCCTACGAATCGGAGGCGCTGGAGGGGATGATTGTCGATGAGGGCATCATCCTCGAAATCGTCCGCCCCGGCACCGGCGAGCCGGTGCCCGAGGGAGAGGTCGGCGAGGTGGTGGTGACCCGGCTCGATCCCGACTATCCGCTGATCCGTTTTGCCACCGGCGACCTGTCGGCCATTCTGCCGGGAACCAGTCCCTGCGGCCGCACCAACATCCGCATCAAGGGCTGGATGGGGCGGGCCGACCAGACCACCAAGGTGCGTGGCATGTTCGTGCACCCGAGCCAGGTCGACGCCATTCTCAAGCGGCATCCCGAGCTGGGGCGCGGCCGGCTGGTGGTGACCCGCGAGAACGATCTCGACCGCATGTGCCTGCAGGCCGAGCTGGCCGGCGAGCCGCCCGCCGGTCTGGCGGAGGCGGTGGTCGCCAGCATCCGCGAGCTGACCAAGCTGCGCGGCGAGGTCGCCTTCGTCGCTTTGGGCAGCCTGCCCAATGACGGCAAGGTGATCGACGATAAGCGGGAGATTGAATAGGACAGACTGACATACTGCAGATCAGCCACCCGCTCGCTTGGCTCGCTCAAGGCACCAAGGCCACCAAGAAATTCTTTGATTTTATGGTCTTGTCTTTCTTGGTGTCTTGGTGCCCCAGTGCTTTTCTCTTGAAGGAGATCCCATGTCCACGCAGACCGAATCTGCCATCGAGCCCCTCGACGAGGGCATCCAGCTGCTCAGCCGCCTCAGCAGGGAGGAGCTGATCGCCATCATCATTGACGACGCCAAGAACTGGCTGGCGCATGACGGTCTCTGGTTCCAGGCGATTGAAAAGACCCACGGCATGGAGGCGGCCATCGAGGCCGACCGCGCCGCCTGGGAGACGTTCACCGTCATCGAGGCGAAACGGATCATGGCGCGGCTGGGCATCGAGCCGGGCGGTGGCATCCCGGCGCTGCTCGAGTGCCTGAAGCACCGCATGTATGCCCGTCTCAACCTGCAGCAGGCGATCGAGGTGACGGAAACCCGGGCGGTTTTCCGCATGGTCGACTGCCGGGTGCAGTCGGCCCGCAGGCGCAAGGGGCTGGACGATTTTCCCTGCAAGTCGGTGGGCATCGTCGAATACAGCGGGTTCGCCCGCACCGTCGATCCGCGCATCCGGACCCGTTGCGTTGCCTGTCCGCCCGATGCGCATCCCGATGATTACTGGTGCGCCTGGGAATTCACCCTCGAAGCGTGAAACGGCGCCGCGATGCTCTCTGGCCTGAATCAGTGCGCTTGTCACCGGCGAACAGCGCAAGCCATTTTCATCACGCCGTAATCTGCGATGAAGGCGGAGGACCTGCCAGCGCTTCCCGAAAATCACCGGCGAACCTATGGGTGCGCCTTGGATTTTTGGAAACCGCATCCATGCCAAGCACTTACACTCTTCATCCGGCACAAACTCACGTATCAGATTCAGGCCCGGGTAAGGTCTAGCGGCGGTTGCCGAGGATGCGCAGCAGCATCAGGAACAGGTTGATGAAGTCGAGATAGAGGCGCAGGGCGCCGATGATGGCGGCCTTCTTGCGGCCTTCCTCGCTGGCGAACCCGGCCTCGCCGATCTGTTTGATCTTCTGGGTGTCGTAGGCGGTCAGGCCGACGAAGACGAAAACCCCGATGTAGCTGACGACCCAGGTGATCATCGCACTCTGCAGGAAGATGTTGACCAGCGAGGCGATGATGATGCCGACCAGTCCCATGAAGAAGAAACTGCCCCAGCCGGTCAGATCGCGCCTGGTGGTGTAGCCGTAGACGCTCATGGCGGCGAAGGTGCCGGCGGCGATGAAGAAGGTGCTGGCGATCGAGCTGCTGGTGTAGACCAGGAAGATGGCGGCAAAGGTGACGCCGTTCAGGGCCGAGTAGAGCAGGAACATCAGGGTGGCGGCGACGACGCCGATGCGGTTGATGGCCGCCGACAGGGCGATGACCAGGCCCAGCTCGCCGAAGATGAGAACGTAGAACACCATCCGGTTGCCGAAAATCAGCCGCAGCAACTCGGGGCTGGCCAGGGTCAGCAGGGCGGTCAGGGCGGTCAGGGCCAGTCCGGCGGTCATCCAGCCGTAGACCCGGGGCAGAAAGCGGCTGCCGGCGCTGACGGTGGGGGTGGCGGTGATGACGGGCGGTTTCGGGTTCAGCATCGGTTCTCTCCTTGGCGCGGCCGGCGCGTTGGCAGCCGGCGGGGAATCTGCTAACGTCGGTGATGCCCATTCTACACCTTTGACGGAGGGCTGCAATGCGTGAAATGCCACAATTGACCGATGCCCGCCTGACCCTGGAAGACCGCGTCGCCGAGCTGACCTTCGACCGTGACGATGTCCGCAACGCCCTGACCGGCACCACCCTGGTCGAGGACATCGTCGCCACCATCGACTGGGCGAACCGCAACCCGGACGTGTCGGTGCTGATCCTGACCGGAGCCGGCTCCGCCTTCTCCGCCGGCGGCAACATCAAGCAGATGCGGGACCGCGAGGGGCTCTTTGCCGGCTCGGCGCTGCAGATCCAGGACCAGTACCGGCGGGGTATCCAGCAGCTGCCGCTGGCGATGCGGCGGGCGGAAGTGCCGCTCATCGCCGCGGTCAACGGTCCGGCCATCGGTGCCGGCATGGACCTGGCGTGCATGTGTGACCTGCGGCTCGGTTCCAGCCGTGCCCTGTTCGGCGAAACCTTTCTCAATCTCGGCATCATTCCAGGAGACGGCGGCGCCTGGTTTCTGCCCCGGCTGGTCGGGGCCCAGCGGGCGGCGGAGCTGATTTTCACCGGCCGGCTGGTCAAGGCCGACGAGGCCCGTGAACTCGGTTTGCTGCTCGAGGTGACCGGTGAAGACGAGCTGCTGCCGCGGGCCCGCGAGCTGGCGGCCCGGATCGCCGCCCAGCCGCCCCAGGCCCTGCGCCTGGGCAAGCGGCTGCTGCAGCTCGGCCAGCGGATGGAGCTGCCCGAATTTCTCGACCTGTGTGCCGCGTTTCAGGCGATGGCCCACCAGACCGACGATCATATCGAGGCGATCAACGCCTTCCTGGAGAAACGGCCACCCCGTTTTCAAGGTCGTTGAGGCGAGAATTTCCGGCTGGCGAATCGTGCTTTTGGCCCGACGGAACAGGTGTCGCTGCCTTCCCGGCGAGGGTGGAAGAGGACTTTTAATGTCGGGCGGAATAGACTAGAATGCACCCTCGTTTTTGCGACCAGACCCGCTATGGGTGGACAAAAAAAGAGGGGCAGATGACAGACACGACATCGATGATTCAGATCCGCTGGCACGGCCGGGGCGGCCAGGGGGCGATCACCGCCGCCAAGGTGGTGGCGAAAGCCGCCTTCGCCTCCGGCTATGGCGGGGTGGTGATGGCGCCGACCTTCGGCACCGAGCGGCGCGGCGCGCCGGTCAGCACCTCCCTGAAGATTGCCCGCGACACCATCTACGACCTGTCGCCGATCAGTGAGCCGGATATCGTGGTGGTTCTCGATCACCTGATTCTCAACGAGGTGGATGTGACCCAGGGGCTGCGGCCGGGAGGGCTGCTGGTGATCAATTCGCCGCATCCACCTGGCAGGCACCGGCAGAAAGACTTCCGCGTCGCAGTGGCCAACGTCGCCCGTCTCGGCGAAGAGGCCGGGCTGCGCAAGGGAATCGTCAACAGCGGGATCATCGGGGCACTCGGCCGCGCCAGCGGCCTGCTGACCATCGACTGCCTGGCCGACTTCATCGCCGAGGAATTCGCCGACCGTCGGCCCGAGCAGAATGTCCGTGCCGCCCGTCTGGCTTTCGAGGCGACCGAAATCTGCGAACCGGAGGGAGGCGCGCATGGCTGATTCCCGATTCAAGATTCTGACCTCCGCCGGGACCGCCGGTCCCGGCGATGCCGGCCGCACCGGTTCCTGGCGGGTGGAACGGCCGGTGATCGACTACAGCCGGTGCACGCCGGCAAAGACCGGCCGGCACGCCTGTCACCTGTGCTGGTTCTACTGTCCCGATGTCGCGGTCAGCAAGGCGATCCGGCCGACCTTCGATCTCGAGTACTGCAAGGGGTGCGGCATCTGCGCCGAGGAGTGTCCGGTCGGCGCCATCACCATGGTCGCCGAGGAGACCTTCGCCGAGGGAGGAAACGATGAGTAGCAAGTGCATCGATTCCGGCAACAACGCCGCCGCCCATGCCGCCCGCCTGGCCGGGGTCGAAGTGGTGGCCGCCTATCCGATCACGCCGCAGACGCCGCTGACCGAAAAGCTGTCGGAGTGGGTCGCCGGTGGCGAGCTCGACGCCGAGTACGTGGCGGTCGAAAGCGAGCACAGCGCCCTGGGGGTCTGCATCGGCGCCGCGGCCGCCGGCGTGCGGGCCTTCACCGCCACCTCGGCCAACGGTCTGCTCTACATGAGCGAGCAGCTGCACTGGGCGGCCGGGGCCCGGCTGCCGCTGGTGATGTGCGTGGTCAACCGCGGGGTCGGGGCGCCCTGGTCGGTCTGGAACGATCACCAGGACGCCATGAGCCAGCGCGATACCGGCTGGATCCAGCTGTTCGTCAAGGACCACCAGGAGATCGTCGATGTCACCATCAAGGCCTTCCGGCTGGCCGAGGCGGTGCACATTCCGGTGATGGTCAACTACGACGGTTACTACCTGTCGCACACCTACATGCCCTTTGAGCTGCCCGATGCCGGAGCGGTGCGCGATTTTCTGCCGCCCTATGCCTACGAACACGCCCTCGATCCGCAGCGGCCGGAGAATCTCAATTCCGTCACCCTGCCCGATGCCCGGCCCGACGCCGGCGGCGTACTGCGTGGCGGCTACATGGACATCCGCCACAACCTGCAGCAGGAGATGCACCAGGCGCTGACCGTCTGGGAGGAGATCGATGCCGACTACCGGCGGCGTTTCGGCCGGGGCGGGGCGCCGGTCCTCGAGGGCTACCGCCTGGAGGACGCCGAGTTCGTGGTCGTGGCCATGGGAACGCTGGCCAACCAGTTCCGCGACGTGGTCGACCGGCTGCGCCGGGAGGACGGCCTGCGGGTCGGGGTGCTCGCGGTCCAGGTGTACCGCCCCTTTCCGGCCCGCCAGCTGGCGGAGGCGCTGCAGGCGGCGCGGGTGGTCACGGTGTTCGAGAAAGGGCTCAGCTACGGCCACCAGGGGGCGTTGTTCGCCGACGTCAAGTCGGCCCTCTATCCCTGGCCGGCCCGGCCGGTGCTGCGCAGCTTCATCGTCGGCATCGGCGGGCGCGCCATCCCCACCGCCGAGCTCTACCGGAACCTGAAAGCGGCCTGCCGGCAGCAGGCCCCGTCACCCGAAGAGGCCGATACGCCCAACTGGATCGGATTGCAGCTATGAGTGAGACACCAAAGACCACGGTTCTCGGTCTGACCGAGGAGGAATTCGTCCACCCGGGCAACCGGGCCTGTTCCGGATGCAGCATGGGACTGCTCTACCGTGTCGGGGCCAAGGCCCTGGGGCGGGACTGCATCTTCGTCGTGCCGCCGAGCTGCATGACGGTCATGCAGGGGCTCTATCCGGTTTCCGCCTCGCAGTTCCCGATCTTCAACTGCACCTTCGCCTCCACCGCCGCCGTGGCCACGGGGGTACGCGCCGCCATGAAGCGGCTCGGCCGGTCGACCCAGGTGGTCGCCTGGGCCGGTGACGGCGGTACCTCGGATATCGGTATCCAGGCCCTGTCCGGGGCCCTCGAGCGGGGCGAGGACTTCATCTACATCTGCTACGACAACGAGGCCTATATGAACACCGGGGTGCAGCGCTCCGGCACCACCCCCTGCAGCAGCCTGACCACCACCACGCCGTTTACCGGCAAGGCGCAGGCGGCCAAGGACCTGCCGGCCATCGTCGCCGCCCACAACCCGACCTATGTGGCCACCTGTTCCGCCTCCTATCCGCTCGACTTCCACGACAAGCTGCTCAAGGCGAAGCAGCTGCCCGGCCTGAAGTACATCCACATCCAGACGCCCTGTCCTCCCGGCTGGGGCTGCGAGGAGCGGATGACCATCAAGATCGGGCGCATGGCGGTCGAGTGTGGCCTGTTCGTGCTCTACGAGATCGAAAACGGGGTCAGGCGGCTCTCCGAGCCCTCGGCCCGGCTGCTGAAGAAGGGCCGCCGGCCGGTGCGTGACTATCTTGAGCTGCAGGTCCGTTTCCGCCATCTGAACGAAGAACAGATCGCCGCCCTGCAGGCACAGGTCGATGCCAGGTGGGAGGAATTGGGGGAGTCCTGCGCCGGCTGAGTTTCCGGTTGCCGCCATCGCCATGAGCACGGTCTTTCTCAACGGAGAGTTCATCCCTGCCGAGCAGGCGAAGATCTCGGCCTTCGACCAGGGGTTTCTCTACGGCGACGGCATCTACGAGAGCTTCCGGTCCGTGGGTGGCCGGCTCTACCAGTTTCCCCGTCACTACCAGCGTCTGCGGCAGTCGGCGGAGGCTCTCTGTTACCCGATGCCCTACAGCGAGCCGGAACTGGAGAAGATCCTGCTGATGCTGCGCCGCCGCAACCGGCTGCAGGACGCCTATTTCCGCATCACCATCACCCGCGGTCCCGGTCAGGTCGGTTTCCAGCGCCGGCTCGAGGGCGAGCCGACCTGCCTGATCGTCGCCCGCGAATTCCGGGAATTCCCCGAGCAGTGCTACCGACAGGGGATCGCCCTGCGGGTCGCCCGCACCCGCCGCAATGCCCCGGAGGCGATCAATCCGAAAATCAAGTCGATCAGCAACCTGAACAGCCTGCTCGGCCGGCTCGAGGCGAAGGCGGCGGGGGTCTTCGAGGTGATCATGCTCAACAGCCGGGGCGAGGTCTGCGAGGGGGCGGCGTCCAATATCTTCTGGACCCGTGACCACTGGGTCTTCACCCCCTCGGCAGCGACCGGGCTGCTCGAGGGCGTGACCCGCTCGACCATCATCCGGCTCTGCGAGCAGGAACTCGACCTGCGGGTGATCTGCGGCGAGTACCGGCTGCAGGATCTGCTCTTTTCCGACGAGGTCTTCATCACGTCGACGTCGCTGGAGGTGATGCCGGTGGTGCGGGTCGACGACTTCACCATCAACCAGGGGCGGGTCGGGCCGATCGCCCGCCGGCTGCGGCAGGCGCTGCACCGGGACATGGGCCTGTCCGAGACCGTCTGAGGAGGGTTTCTTTCACCAGGCCGGCGGTGTGCAGCCGCCGGACAGTCTTTCCGAAGGGAGGAGGAGCATGGCGGACGCACGTGTGGCAATCGGCGAGAAGATCAGGCAACTGCGTGACAAAAAGGGGCTTTCTCTCGAGCAGACGGCGCAGAGGACGGAGATGTCGCCCGAGCTGCTGGCCGACATCGAGGCCGGCCGGGTTTCGCCGCCGCTGGGACAGATCGTCGCCCTGGCCAACGCTTTCAAGGTGTCCCTCGGGGATCTCTTCGGTGACAGCGCCGACGCTCCCTACTGCATCGTCCGCAAGGACGAGCGACGGCAGGTGTCCCGCTTCGGCGAGGCCCGCGACACCGCCGCCGGCTACAGCTATCAGTCTCTCGGCTTCCGCAAACAGAACCGACACATGGAGCCGTTTCTCGTAACCCTGACTCCGGGGCAGGCACCGAAGGAGCCGAACCGGCACGACGGCGAGGAGATCCTGTTCGTGCTCGAGGGGCAGGTCGAGGTCAGCCTGGCTGGTCACACCGATATTCTCGATCCCGGTGATTTCATCTACTACGACTCGACCCTGCCGCATATCGTCGCCTGTCACGGTGAGCAGCCGGCGACCCTGTTCGCGGTGATCTACGCCCGCCGGGAGATGATTCTCTGACGGCTCTTTTCCCCCTGTCCACTCAACCGGACGGGCACGGGCCGCCGGCGCCGAAGGGCGAGGCGGCCCGTGCTTTTTATTCCTCTTTTCCCAGTGATCTGACGGCGGATGAGATGACGATTTTGCGCCTGGTGGCGTAAAGCTCGTGGTTCTTCTCGATATCCCGGATCGGATAGAGATAGTTGACCATGAAGCCGCAGGACCGGGCCAGTCCCCTGGCGGAGGTGTCGCCGAGCCAGTTGACCCTTTCGATACGGGCGCCGTTGCCGAGGTGGAAGCGCTCGACCGGGTCGATCGGCTGTCCGTCCTCGCGGAAGGTGTGGAAATAGTGGTAGAGCAGGTGTTCGAGCAGCGGCCGGAGCACGTCGGTGATCTGGCGCTGCTGGTACCAGTCCGGACGCTGCAGCAGGGAGTGCAGTCCGCCTTTCACCTCCAACACGGCGCAGAGCGCTGTCAGGCGATTCATCTTTTCTTTTCCGAGGTGGCCGGCCAGAACTTCGTCGTTCAGTTCGTCGAGCCAGCGACGGAAGCCGGGAATCGGCGACAGGGTGGCGAATGTCTTGATGTTGGGCAGTTCGGCCCGCAGGGTGTCGACCACCCGCTTGATCAGGAAATTGCCGAAACTGATGCCCTTCAGTCCCTGCTGGGCGTTGGAGATGGAGTAGAAGATCGCCGTATCCGCTTTTTCCGGCG
>CAYTVY010000018.1:25254-27814 GCA_964441925.1 uncultured Geothermobacter sp. | reverse complement strand
ATCGGTCCGTGAGACAAAAACGAGAGGTGCGGATTGGCCCCTCACGGATTCAGGAAACAGGTAAACATGGGCTGGCAACTACGCTGCGCTCCGTTGCCAGCCAGTTACCCTCATCGAGAGGGTGCTTTAAATGGAGGCATGCCGCGTATGGGAATATTCAACATATTCAAAAAGCAAACAACACCGATAGCACAAGTATTTATCCAGTTCCCAGAAGACTTTGAATCAACATCGGCGGTGTCGGTGTGCGTAGAGGGTTTATTGCCAAAAGGGATCGAAAACTGGATATGGGACCTTTACTACGCAAAGATGCTTTACAATCTCGGTAAAAATGAAATTTCTAATGGGCTTAAAGAGCAACTTGAAAACTGGGCAGAACAATGGACTGCCATTCTATTGTCTGGATTATCATTACCTCAAGAAGCTTTAGTCCTTGATTCAGAAATAAATCTCATTGATTACAAACTGGGAAGCGAGAGCGAAGAATACAGAATTGATATTATTGAAACTAAAAATGAATGGCCCACAATCCAAACATACTTGCCAAATAATGGGTTCCAGAATCGAGCTGCATATTCCGTGTTAGCGTTTGCGCAGTATCTAATTAACAGAGATAGTGCGTATTTTGCGCGAGAGCTTCCTATTCATTTGCTGGCATTAAAAAGATTTTATACGGATCATAAGCCTTATTCTTCAATGAGGTCTGTAGTTGAAGCACCTACTTATGCAGTTAATGCAGCAATGAAAGCATTTGAAGAATTGGGAAAAAACTAAATGGGGCTGTCTCCGCAGGCGCGCGTACCCCAACGGACGGCAAAAATGGAAGCGGAACAACAGCGTATCATTGAAGAAATCAGGCAACGCCTCCAGGTTCTCAACCCGGACAGGATCATTCTGTTTGGCTCCCGGGCGGAAGGAGCGACGAACGTCAACAGCGACATTGACCTGATCGTCGTCTTGAACAAAGAAACCACGGCCGCGAGTTTCAAGGAAAAAATGCAGGAAACCGTCGCCGTCAGAAAGCTTCTTCTCGACATCAACCGTCAGGTCGCAATCGACGTTCTGGTCTACAGCAAACCTGAATGGCAAAACTTTCTGAATTCCCGCAGTTCCTTCAGCAGAGACGTCATGGAGAAAGGAATAACGCTTCAATGACGGAAAAAGAGCGGGCATGGCTTGCAAAAGCCGAAGAAGATCTGAAAACCGTCGAAAAGCTCCTCGACGAGGAAAGCCTCACGAACATCGCAGCCTTCCATGCGCAACAGTGCATCGAGAAATGTTTCAAGGCAGTTATCGAATCCGCCGGAAAGGCCGTGCCCAGAATTCATGATCTGGTGCGCCTTGCGGAACTTGTCGCGCAGGTCGAAAAAATCCCTGTCGATGAAACGACGCTTATCGAGTTAAGTACCGTCTACCTCGGAACCCGTTATCCGGCAACGACCGGCTTTCTTCCGACCGGCAAGCCGGAACTGGACGATATTCGACGATTCCATCTGGCAGCGGACGCGGTTTATCGTTCGGTGACAGAACGAATGCACAAAAACTGAACCACGGATTTATCAGCCCGCCCGGATCTCCGGCTCGGCTATCCTGCCCGGGTTCACACCTTGCACCGCCCAGCTTTCATCACCCCCTCCTGCTCCTCACGCCCGCGAGACGAACCGGCACTCACGGGTGTCGACCTTGATCCGGTCGCCCGGTTCCAGGTAGGGCGGCACCTGCAGCACCAGGCCGGTTTCCAGGGTGGCCTCCTTGGTCTGGGCGGTGGCGGTGGCGTTCTTCAGCACCGGCGGGGTCTCGGTGATGGCCAGTTCCACCGTCATCGGCGGTTCGACCGACACCACCTGCCCCTCGAACAGGCCCAGCACGACCTCCATCCCCTCCAGCAGGTAGCCCTTGACCGGCCCGTAGATCTCCGGCCCCAGCTCGTACTGGTCGTAGCTCTCCAGGTCCATGAAGGTTCCCTCCCCGTCGGCCGAGGCGTAGAGGAACTGTCCCTTGCGCTTTTCGAAATCGGCCTCCTCCACCTTCTCGCCGGCCTTGAAGGTCTTCTCCAGCACCTGGCCGGTGAGCAGATTGCGGTATTTCGTCTTCACCAGGGTGTTGGCGCCCCGGGCGGTGGGCGTGTGCTGGCTGACGTCGAGCAGGGCACAGGGCGCGCCGTCGAGCAGAATGACCAGCCCGCGCCGGAAATCGGCCGTCGTGTACATGCGTGTTCCTCCTTGCCGGAAAAATCCTGGCCGCCTTATAGCACAGCCGGCGGCACCGGCCAAAGGTTTTCCGTGCCCCCGAAGCCACCGGCCGTTCTGCGGAGCGGCGGTGACGGAAAGGGGGGAGATGCGCGGCGCCGCACCGTTTCGGGCGCAGGTGTAGCCGCGCCGCGTCGAGCACCGGGGCGGTGCCGGTGACAAACCGGGTTCAGGCGCAACCACGGCCGAATTCCGAAATGGCCGGTTGATTTGGGGTGACAAGAAACGCAAGCCTGTGTTTAAATGTGGATTTTCAAAAATCGGCGCCACCGGCGCAACAGAGATACGGGAGTCTGCACCATGTACACATG
>CAYTVY010000018.1:4145-25154 GCA_964441925.1 uncultured Geothermobacter sp. | reverse complement strand
AAAATCGGCGCCACCGGCGCAACAGAGATACGGGAGTCTGCACCATGTACACATGTTCCGATCTGAAAAAGGGCCTGAAACTGCTCATCGACGGCGAACCGCACGTCATCGTCCAGTTCGACTTCACCAAGCCGGGCAAGGGGCAGGCCCTTTACAAGTGCAAGCTGCGCAACATGCTGACCGGAGCCCTGTTCGACCGCACCTACCGCTCCGGCGAGAGCTTCGAGCCGGCCAGCCTCGAGGAACGCGACATGCAGTACCTCTACCAGGACGAAACCGGCTACGTCTTCATGGACCAGAAGACCTACGAGCAGGTCACCATCCCGGAAGAGGTCCTCGGCGACGACAGGTATTTCCTGATCGACAACATGGAAGTGAAGGTGCTGATGTTCGGCGAGCGGGGCATCGGTGTCACCCTGCCCAACTTCGTCAACCTGCGCGTGACCAAGGCCGAGCCCTGGGTCAAGGGAGACACCGCCGCCGGCAACAGCAAGCCGGCGACGGTGGAAACCGGCTACACCCTGCAGGTTCCGGGGTTCGTCGAGGAGGGCACCCTGATCCAGATCGACACCCGCACCGGCGAGTACGTCACCCGGGTCAAGGAGTGACCGCCGCCCCATGACCTGGCAGCTGGCCCGCAAACGGGCGAACCTGGAGCAGAGGGCCCGGATTGTCCACACGATCCGGGCCTTTTTCGTCGACAACGGCTTTGTCGAGGTGAGCACGCCGCACCGGATTCCGGTCAACGCCCCCGAGGCCCACATCGATCCGGAACCGAGCGGCGACTGGCAGCTGCACACCTCGCCCGAGCTGTGCATGAAGCGGCTGCTGGCCGCCGGCTTCGAAAGGATCTTCCAGATCTGCCCCTGCTGGCGCCAGGGGGAGCGCGGCCGGCGGCACCTGCCGGAATTCACCCTGCTCGAGTGGTACCGGCTCGGTGCCGGCTACCGGCAGCTGATGACCGACTGCCGGGACCTGTTCGCCCGCCTGGTCCCCGACGGCCGCCTGCTCTGGCAGGGGCAGACCGTCGACCTGGCGGCCCCCTGGGAGGAGCTGACCGTCGATGAGGCTTTCCGGCGCCATGCCGGCATCGGCGTCCGCAAGGCCCTGGCCGCCGACCGCTTCGAGGAACTGCTGGTCACGAAGATCGAACCCCGGCTCGGCATCGGCCGGCCGACCCTGCTGTACGACTACCCGGTCGAACTGGGGGCCCTGGCCCGGGTCAAACCGGGCCGGCCCGATGTCGCCGAGCGTTTCGAGCTCTACATCGCCGGCATGGAACTGGCCAACGGCTTCTCCGAACTGACCGACGCCACCGAGCAGCGCCACCGCTTTCTGGCCGATCTTGCCACACGCCAGGCGGCCGGCAAGCCGGCCGCCGACCTGCCCGAGCCTTTTCTGCACGACCTCGAACAGCTCGACAGCGCCGCCGGCATCGCCCTGGGGGTCGACCGGCTGCTGATGCTGCTGCTCGACGTCGACGACATCGCCGAGGTCGTGGCATTTCCCCCTGAAGCATTGTAGACTTGCTGCCGATAGGAACTGGAGGAGGCGCAACATGACCCGGGACAATCGTGACAGGCAGGCCATCGTCGAACAACTGCGACAGCTGCTCACCGAGAGTGACGAACTGGACGGCAAGGTGGAAAAGGCGGTCCCCGTCCTCAGCCGCCGGTTCGGCGTGGCGACCGACGAAGTCGCCCTCTTTCTGCTCGACGAGCGCAAGACGGTGCTGCACTTTCTCTGGCCGCTGCGGCTGAAGCAGGTCGGCTTCATCCCCTACTCGTCGCTCGATTCGCTGGCGGCCCGCACCGCCCGCGAAGGCCGGGTCTTTCTCAACAACACCTTCGCCTCGGTGCACCACGCCTCCTTTTTCGAGAAAATCCGCCTCAAGGACGGCATCACCGAACGCCCCAAGCCGATCCAGAAGATCATCAGCGTGCCGATGGTCGCCGACGGCGACATCCGCGGCGTGATCCAGATCTCCCGCAAGGGGGACGAGGGGGACGATCTGCCCGACTTCAGCCCGGCCGACGCCGAGCTGCTGGTGGAACTGGCCAGCATCGTCGGCAGCGCGCTCTAGCCCCCGGCCGAAGGCCCCTCTTCAGCCTTCCGCCTGCCGGGGCTGCCAGGCGCAGTACCCCGGGCGCGGGCCGATGTGGGGATGCTGCCGGCAGGTCTCCGGCCGGCGTTCGTAGATGGTGCAGCGCCGGCTGCGCGGGTCAAGATAGATGCAGTCCTCGTTCGCCAGCCGGGCCAGGGTGAAGAGCCGGCTGCCGGGGCTGTAGTGCTCGATCACCCCCTGCCGCGCCAGCCGGCGTGCCAGCCGGTGCGGCGGCTCCTCCGCCTCGAAAGCGTCGATCACTCCCATCCTGACCAGATCATCGACCGTCACCTCGACCGGCAGCCGGCAACAGGTACCCCGGCAGCTCCGGCACAGACGGGCCCGGTACCGGACCCAGGTCGACGGACGCTGAACGTCCGCCACCACCGACGGTTTCTGACGCATCTTCAGGATCCTCTTTCGGGATTCGGCCCCACCGGACGGTGGCGGCAACGGCGGCGCATGCTAGCAAAAACGGGCGGCGGTGAAAACCCCCAAAAGACGCCCCCAAAAGACGCCGTTTAAAGTCAGCTTGACAGTCGGGAAATCAACGATAGAGTGAAAATCCATTCCATACAGATGACATCCAGTCAGGCGGCAACCCATTCCAGGGAGGGGGTGAGACCATGTGGCGTCTCGATGCCCGAGTCAGTACGGAACTGCCGGTACGCATCTACCGGCAGCATCCCGCACCTGATTTTCTCGCCGCGGCCACCATCAGCGAACTGAGCCTGAGCAGCGCCCTGCTCGACCGGAACCTCGAACCCGCAACGGGCCCGCTGCTGCTCCGCACCCGCCTGCCGGGCGGCAGCGAAATCGACCTGCGAGGCCAGGTGGTCAGCCCGCGCCGCAAACCGAGCACGGGTACGGCCATTCAGCTGCTCGATGTCGACCCACAGCAGAGTGAAATCCTGTGGTGCTTTCTGCGGGAGAAACTGCTCCCTCTCTCCCACTGTCCCTATTGCGCCTGCGGCACGGGCCGCGACACGCCGGCTCCCCGTTGCCCCGGCAAACACTGCGGGCTGCAAAACGGCACCTGCCGGCTCTGCGGACACCGCCTCGACTTTGCCAACGACAGCTATCTCGAAGACCATCTGCACAACACCTTCGGGCCACGGCTGCAGGCCAAGCTGCAGCTGATCGATCCGCAGCGGGTGCGCAAGATCCTGCAGATGATCGACGCCGAGCTGCTCAAATCTGTCACCCCCGACCGGGACATGGAATTCGTCGGCACCCACCCGGAGATGCTGCGGGTCTTTTCCCTGATCCGCAAGGTCGCCCCCACCGGCCTCAACGTCCTCATCCTCGGCGAAAGCGGCACCGGCAAGGAACTGACCGCCCGTGCCATCCACGAGCGCAGCGCGCGCCGTGGCAGGCCCTTCGTCGTCATCAACTGCGCCGCCATACCCGAAGGCCTGCTTGAGGCGGAACTGTTCGGCTATACCCGGGGCGCCTTCACCGGCGCCTACCAGAGTCAGGACGGCAAGTTCGTCCAGGCCGACGGCGGCACCATCTTTCTCGATGAAATCGGGGATCTGCCCTTCGGCCTGCAGGCCAAGCTGCTGAGGTTTCTCGAAGACAGGATCGTGGAACGCCTCGGTGGCAAGCAGGGACGCCAGGTCGATGTCCGCGTCCTGGCCGCCACCAACTGCGACCTGGAGGACCGGATCGAGCAGGGGCGCTTCCGCCAGGACCTCTTCTACCGCCTGAACGGCTTCACCATCTACCTGCCGCCCCTGCGTGAGCGGGGGGACGACGTCGTGCTGATCGCCCGCTACCTGCTGCAGAAACACCGGCCGCACGGCCCGGACGGTCCGGCCGCGTTCTCACCGGCGGCACTGCAGGCCCTGCGCAACCACGACTGGCCGGGTAATGTCCGGGAGCTGATCAACCGGATCCGGCGGGCCATGGTAATGGCCACCGGTCGTCAGATCGAGCCCGGTGACCTGGAACTGGCAAACCATCTTCGCCGCCGCCAGCCGGACGGTCTGCGCCGTCAGGTCGGTGACGCCGAAAGAGAACTGATCGTCAAAACCCTGAAGCAGAACGGCTTCAACGTCGCCCGCAGCGCCCGCTCTCTCGGCATCAGCCGTCCCGCCCTCTACGACCGTTTCCGTAAATTCGGCATCGACCTGCAGCAGCTCAAAAAGGAACATTCCCCCACCTGATATCCACACCACCGTTCCGTGGCTCCTCCCCCCCCGCAAGATCCGGCGGCGAGACAGCCGGAAAAAAATGCTTCTTTCCTTCCCCGCTGAGGGGTGTCGGCGTCATCCGACACCCGACACTCCCCCCATCCCCGTCACAACTTGCTGAAAACAGGTTTCTTTTACCGGCAACCGCACCGTTCACCCGCTGCCGGGTGTCGGGCGGCCCGACACCAAAAAGGAATCGACAACAGGCAACTGCTTGATTTTATTTGACTTTATTTTCGGGCACGGCAATTGCGAAGGACAGAGATCGTACCGACGTCCACAACGGAAAAATCCGGCCCGCAACAAAGGACAGCCCGTGAACCATCGACCGGTCATCATCATTCTGCTTCTGCTGACTCCGCTCTGTGCACCGGCTTTCGCCGCAGCGTCCGAGACAGCCCGGGCCTCCGACACCGCCCTGTTCATGCCCGCCATCGAACAGGCGGCCGGACTGAGCGACACGGAACTGAAACAGATCCAGGGACGCTTCCTGCCGGCGTCCGTCACCACGACCGGCCCGCTGACAACCACCGCCGAAATCATTCTCTGGGACGAAGGCCACCATGCCGGAACCAGCCTCACCCGTCTCCAGGGAGCGGGCAACACGGCGGCAAACATACTCACCCGGCAGAACCGATAACGAACAGAACAGAAAAAGGAAAGGAGGTGAAAAAGTGAAAGCTGTCATCCCCGTGCTGCTGCCCCTGCTGCTCGTCGCCACCATGTCATCGGCAAAGGAGGTCCGTTCCGACAGCACCCGCCTCGTCGGTCGGGCCCTCGGCGACGCCAGCGGCATCATCGGCGTCAACATGGCCGCCGGCACGAACAATGTCCAGGCAAACATGCATACGCTGGTCATCGGCGACAACCAGGGACCGCCCTCCGTCACCAACGTGAAACAGCGGGCGGCCGGGGGAAGCCCGGAGAACGGATCCCGCTCCCTCGACCTGATCGGCGGGGCGGCTCTCGGCGGCGCCAGCGGTCTGATCGGCATCAACCAGACCGCCGGTTCGCACAACAGCCAGGCCAATCTCACCACAATCGGGATCGGCGCGGGCGAAGCGGTTTCGCTCAGCGACCTGGCAGGCGCCCACGGCCGGCCGGCACGACAGGGGACGGCCACCGCCGGAAGCCGCATCGACGTCATTCAGGGGCAGACACTCGCCAACAGCAGCGGACTGGTGCAGATCAGCCAGTCGGCCGGCTCCGGCAACAGCATTCGCAACAGTATCGGTATTTCACTGAGGACCATGGAAATCTACTGACAACCAACCAGCAAACAACAAAACACAAAAGGGGGAAACCAATGAAACGCATTCTCTGTCTGCTCATCGCGCTGCCCTTCATCCTGGCGCCGGCACTGGCACTGGCCGATGACCACAGGAACAAGGGCAATGACGTCAAGCTGAAGATGGAACTCGAGAAGGAAATCGAGGTCGAAGTGAAGGTCGAGGGCAACCTGACACCCCAGGGCACCTCCTCGGCCGTCATCAACAACCAGCAAAAGCTGAACGGAAATGAAACCGTCAACTACAAGCTCGACAACAACGCCACCGTCAACGGCAACGCCCTGCAGGGGGCCAGCGGCAACATCGGGGTGAACATGGCGGCCGGCACCAACAACGCCCAGGACAACCTGGCGGCCATCGCCTTCACCGAAGCGGACGGTTCGCTGGTTGACGCCGAACTCTACAAGACCCAGACCAGCCGGGGGAATTTGACCAGCAACGTCGGTACCACCAACGATGCCACCCTGACCGGCAACGCCCTGCAGGGGGCCAGCGGCAACATCGGGGTGAACATCGTCTCCGGAACCGGCAATGCCCAGAGCAACATGACCGCCATCAGCGTCGGACCGAGCAACATCGGTATCGCCTCGGCCGGCGTCACCCAGCGTATCTCCGGCAATGGCACGGAAAACGTCCCGGCCGTCGAAATCGACTACGAAATGCTCCCCTTTGAATTCAACATCAGCCTCAGCGGCAGCTACCAGGGCACGACCAGCGGCAGCGGCGGCTACTCGGGCACCTCGGACCAGATCGGCGACGTCTATCCCGACATCTGGACGGGGGCAAGCCATCCCAGCGGCTCGATGGACGGTCATTTCGATCTCGACACCGCAACCCAGGGTGGCAGCGACCTGAACGACGACGGCGGAGCCCTGAGCTTCAACGACGAGGGAACCCTCGGCTTCAAGGGCACGGAATCGGGAGAGATCGACCTGTCCGGCACCATCTCCGGCCAGATTCCCTTTTTCTTCAGCGTCGAGGTTCCGACCACCAACACCGCCAGTCTCGGCGGCAACGCCCTGCAAGGCGCCAGCGGCAACATCGGGGTGAACATCGCGGCCGGCACCGGCAACCTGCAGGCGAACGGCATGGCCGTCTCCGCCCTGCTCGGTTCCGGTCTGCCGGTGGGCGAATAAGACCATCTGCGACGTCCCCGGCCGCCCTGGGCCGCCGGGGACGTCATGCAAGGCATCGTACTGCCGTCACCGGCGGGGGAACGGGCGGGCAAGACGCCAGCCGTTTCTCCGCCAACCCGCAGGAGAAAGACCATGCGCCTCGGCCTCACCAGCATGCTTGCCGCCATCGGCATTCTGTCTCTCGCCGCCCAGCCGGCGTTCGCCGCCCGGTTCCTGATTCCGGTCGGCGGCCAGACATGGATGATCCGGCAGCCGGTCAAAAGCATGAAAGAGCTGAAATTCGCCAACATCATCCGGCAGAAGACCGACTTCAGCTGTGGCGCCGCGGCCCTGGCGACCATTCTGACCTATTTCTATCAGGATCAGAAGGTGACGGAAGAAAGCATCGTTCGCTGGCTGATCGAAAACGGCGATCGCGAGATGATCCGGCAGCGCGGCTTTTCCCTGCTCGACCTGAAACACTATGCCGAACGGGCCGGATACCGGGCCGCGGGTTACCGCGTGCCCGTCGACAAACTGGAACGGCTTCGTATCCCCACCATCGCCCTGCTCAACGTCAGGGGATACTCTCATTTCGTGGTGCTCAACGCCGTCAGGAATGGCAGGGCCTTCGTCGCCGACCCGGCGATGGGCCACCGGGTGGTTCCGCTTGCCGAATTCGCGGCGGGCTGGAACGGTCTGGTCTTCGCCGTGTTCGGCCGCAATGCCAGCCCTGACTACGATCTCTTCGCCGGTCCACCAGCGGCCAACCGCATCGCCCTCTGGCAGGCGAACGATCTGCTGATGCGCAACCTTTTCATCAATGCCGGCGAGTTCCGGCGCTGAAGCAAGGAGACAGCCATGTACGGCAAAGCAGTCTGTACCGCCATGAACATCCTGTTCATGCTCATCCTGCTGCTGGCCTTTCTGTTGAGCACCCCTCCCATCGGCCTTGGCGCCACCGAACCCGAGCTGGGGCTGGATGCCAGCCAGCTGGTTTCGGTCGAGGATACGACCCTGGAGCAGACCCGTGGCCGCTATTTCGATCTTTTCTTCTCCATCAGTTTCACCGGCTACTGGCGACACGACGCTCCCTCTCCCGGTCTTCCGGGCGCCCGGCTGGTCTACAACTTCGGCATGGGCCTGCAGCAGCAGAAGGGGGATATCGCCCTGGTGGTGACCGGCGATGACGCCTCCCCTTCCCTCCCCGACGTTCCGACTCCGATCGTCGGTCTTCCGGCCGCCCCTCTTCCAACACCTCCGCCGGAGGAAACACCGGTCGAGTTCCTTCCGACACCTCCGCCGGACGAACTGCCGGCCGATCCACCGGAAACTCCCATGGTCATCACCAAGATCGAACAGCCTGAACAACCCGGGGGGGACAAGGAAACCCTGGCCGTCATCCGCGGCGGGTTCAGCGGCAGCAGCGGCGCCTTCCAGATCACCCAGGTGCCGGGCAGCGACAATGTCGTCACCTCGGGCATGGCCATCAACCTCTGGATGCTCAACGTCCAGGAAACGGCAACCGCCGAGCGGGTTCGCTCGGCCCTGACGGAAATGCTCGGCATGACCCGCTGACCACCGACAAAACAGACGGGCGGGTTGCATGGCGTCCCATCTGGTCTAGACTGAACGGGTCAGGTGAAGCTTCGGGACGGTCATGGACATCATCGACAGCCGGTCGCCAGACGGCGACCGGCGCAACGTGAAGACGCCTCCAACCGCTGGAAAACGATTCGCATGCACCGCAGGCAAGACATCCGGTAATCCGGAACACGCGGCACGGCCCGAACCGGAAATCAGAAATCGGGCAGGCAACACCGCAGGTGGACTTTTCGGCAGGTGGGAGCAGTCAAGGGGGATTGCAATGCACCGTGCTCACACCGCTCCATCGCGCAAGGCCGTTCTGTTTTTGTTCCTGCTGTCAACCTGCCTCCTGCCAGCGACCGCCTTCAGCGAAACCTCCGGATCCACACCAGGCCGGCCCGCCAGCAGCGACTCCGACAGCGACGGTGACGGCGTCTTCGACCATTTCGACCGCTGCCCACGAACAGCCGGCGGTGCCAGCGTCGATCTCCGGGGCTGTTCGCAAACCCAGCGGGCCCAGCGCACCCGGATGGCGGGAGAAGAAAGAGGCGCCGGCGGCGGTGGCAGCGACAAGATCACCCGCAGCCAGGAAGCCCTGCTCATCTCCGAAGGGGGCGTGCTGCTGCCCAAAGGCAAACTGGTCGTCGAACCGGGGCTGCAGTACAGCTACACCTCGCGCACCCGGATCGCCATCAGCGGTTTCACCATTTTTCAGTCGGTGGTACTCGGCGACATCGTCAGCGAGGACGTGGAACGCCACATCATCACCGGCTTTCTCAACCTGCGCTACGGCCTGACCAGCCGGCTGCAGATCGAAACCAAGATCCCCTATCTCTACCGACACGACGAAACGACCTTCGCCACCGGCCCCTCCGGCAGCGACCTGACCCAGCACAGCGTCGACGGCAACGGCATCGGCGATATCGAGGCGTCGCTGCTCTGGCACGCCTTCGGCGGTCTCGACTGGTGGGCACCGCAAACCATCTTCTACCTGCGCGGCAAAAGCCGCACCGGCCAGGGCCCCTACGGCCTGAACACCATCACCATCGACGGCAAACAGCGCACCAACGAACTTGCCTTCGGCAACGGCCATTACGGTCTCGCCGTCGGTGCCAACTGCATCGTGCCCACCGATCCGGCGGTGCTCTATTTCAATCTCGGCTACTACTTCAACTTCAAGCGCAACGTCGGCACCAAGGGTGGCGTCGACTACGGCGAGATCGATCCCGGCGACAGTATCGAATTCGGTTTCGGCATGGCCTACGCCCTCAACGAGAGGCTGACCACCAGCCTGTCGTTCCAGCAGCGGTACACCTTTGAGAGCGAACAGAACGGCAACACGATCATGGATTCGGACGCCAACGTCGCCACCCTTTACCTGGGCACCACCTATTCGATCTCGGAGAACACGGCTCTCACCCTTTCCCTGGGCATCGGTCTGGCCGACGACGCGCCCGACTTCAGCATCGACGCCCGACTGCCGATCACCTTCTGATCCCGCCCTCCCCGAACCGGCCAGGTCACCGGCAGACGGACAGGAAGTGCCCCATCCCCCGGCAACAGTACCACCACCCGTCCGTTAACACATCCGTTCCCTTTGGTCGAATCGATTTTTCTTCAACACAAACATCGGAAATCGTGTATCTTTAGTCCGTCCGGCCGGCGGAAGGAGGAGCCACCGGCCGGACGCTTCAATGGCGACCTTGCCGTGCTGTTTTCAGGCAGTCCCAACTCAAACCAAAAGGAGGAGAGAATGAGACGTGCTGCAACCCTGCTTCTGACCCTGTCCCTGGGCCTGCTGCTGGCCCTGCCGGCCGTTGCCGCCGATACCATCAGGATCGGCTTCAACATTCCCCTGACCGGCGACATCCCCAAGGTCGGTGAATCGTCCAAGTTCGCCGCCGAGATGCTCAAGGAAGACATCAACGGTGCCGGCGGCCTCGAGGTCGGCGGCAAAAAATACAAGCTCGAGTTCATCTACGAGGACAACGAGGCCAAGGCCGAGTCGGCCGTCACCGCCGCCCTGAAGCTGATCGAAAAGGACGAGGTGCTGGCCATCGTCGGTCCCAACTCCTCGAAGCAGGCGGTTCCCGCCGGCCAGGTCTGCGACGACAACGGCGTGGTGATGATCTCGCCCTGGTCGACCAATCCCGACACCACCCGTGACCGTCCCTGGGTCTTCCGCGCCGCCTTCCTCGATCCCTTCCAGGGCCCGGTGGCCGTGAACTTCGCGGTCAAGACCTTTGGTGCCAAGACCGCCGCCGTGCTCTACGACCTGTCCAACGACTACTCGAAGGGCCTGGCCGAGATCTTCCGCGATGTCTTCGAGAAGAAGATGGGCAAAGGCAGCGTGGTCGCCTTCGAGTCGCACGGCACCAAGGACCAGGACTTCTCGGCCCAGCTGACCAAGATCATCGCCGCCAAGCCCGACTTCATCTTCGTGCCCGACAACTACAACCAGGTGGCGCTGATCGTGCCGCAGGCCCGCAAACTCGGCTACAAGGGCGAGTTCATGGGTTCCGACGCCTGGGGCAGCGCCGAGCTGATGACCCTGTGCGGCGACGACTGCAAGGGCCTGCACTTCTCCACCCACTACGCCGCCGCCGGCGCCAAGGGTGCCACCAAGGAGTTCATCGACCGCTACAAGGCCAAGTACGGCTATGTGCCCGATGACGTCGCCGCCCTGACCTGGGACGCCACCCGCGTCGTGCTGCAGGGCATCCAGAATGCCGGCAAGCTGACCGGCAAGCTGCGCCGCGACCGCAAGGCCATCCGCGAGGGCATCGCCGCCATCAAGAGCTTCGACGGCATCACCGGCAGCATGAAGTTCGACGAGCAGGGCGATCCGGTCAAGTGCGCCGTCGTCGTCCAGATCAGCCAGACCGGCGAATTCGAGTTCAAGGAATCGGTTTGCCCGGAATAAAATCAAAAGCAGTTTGACAAAACAGATGGAATGAGGTTACAACCCGGTGGGTCGGCAGCCCGGCCCACCGGGTTTCCCTTAAAAGCGTTCCTGATGCTTTCGCAAGAAAGCAGACATGATGTTGACTTCCAACAAAACGGTGTACGGCTGAGCAAAGGGCAACAGATGCAGGGCTTGCGCAGACCGAAGACTTGAGGCGTACCCTGGGTGCGTCGCGGGAAACCGGGCAGGCATGACACAGCAGGTGGTGCACTTTCCCCGGCCGCTGGACAATATGCTCGCTTCCATACTTCAGAACATCATCAACGCCCTGCAGTGGGGCAGCTTCTACGCCCTGATTGCCCTGGGCTACACCCTGGTCTACGGGGTGCTGACCCTGATCAACTTCGCCCACGGCGACGTCTTCATGGTCGGTGCCTACATCGCCTTCTTCGTCGCCACCTTCTGCCTGTCGGCCCTGGGCCTGCCCGGCTGGGCCGCACTGGCCCTGACCATTCCGCTGACCATGATTCTGACCTCGGTGGTCGGAGTGACCCTCGAGCGGGTCGCCTACCGGCCGCTGCGGCGCAAGGGGGCCAACCGGCTGTACGTGGTCATCACCGCCCTGATGTGCGGCCTGATTCTCGAGCACGCCAACCTGGCCATCCTCGGCGCCAGCCGCAAGGCCTTTCCGCCCCTGATCCAGGAGACGGTCTACACCGTCGGCGGCGTCAGCTTCACCAACCTGAAGATCGGCGTCATCGTCACGGCGGTGCTGGTCTTTCTCTTTCTGCAGTGGGTGGTCACCAAGACCCGCGTCGGCATGGCGATGCGGGCCATTTCCTACGACAAGTTCGCGGTGCCCCTGATGGGCATCCCGATGGACAATATCATCGTCGCCACTTTCGTTCTCGGTTCCGGCTTCGCCGGCCTGGCCGGCCTGCTCTTCGCCATGAGCTACCCGGTGCTGGAGCCGTACATGGGGGCGCTGATCGGCTGGAAGGCCTTCATCGCCGCCGTCGTCGGCGGGATCGGCGATATCCGCGGCGCCTTTCTCGGCGGTTTTCTGCTCGGTGCGGTGGAGATCATGGTGGTCGCCTTCTTCCCCTCGACCTTCCGCGACCTGATCGCCTTCACCGTGCTGCTGGTGATTCTCACCCTGAAGCCGACCGGGCTGTTCGGGGTGGCGAAGACGACGAAAATCTGAAGAACAGGAGACAGAATACAAGGAGTCAGAATTCAGCAGGAGGAGTTCCCTGGCTCCTGGAACGTAACTGTTGCGCTAACAAGGCGGCGAGTCTTTTGACCAATTTTGCCGATTCTTTCCTGGGGGTTTGAAGGACGATTCATGAGACAGATTACGGTTGGCAAGAATGAGAATTCAGAAGAATGTTTCTCCTGTCTTCTGAATTCTGTCTCCTGACTCCTGAATGAAACCATGCTCCGACGCTATTCCGTCCATACCCTGCTGATTCTGGCCGGCGGCCTGATCACCTGGCTGGCCTACGAGGAGATGGTCAGCCTCTACGTGCTGTCGGTGCTCATGTTCATGGGCATCAACGTCATCCTGTCGGCCAGTCTCAACCTGGTCAACGGCTACATGGGGGAATTCTCCTGCGGCCATGCCGGCTTCATGTGCGTCGGCGCCTACGTCAGCTCGCTGCTCGGGGTCTGGCTGTTCGCCAAGGACAAGGTCTTCGGTCCGCCGGTGCTCGATCCCGACCTGGCCATCTACGCCTTTCCGCTCGTGATCCTGGCCGGTGGCATCGCCGCCGCCCTGGCCGGCCTGCTGGTGGCCATTCCGTCCTACAAGACCCGCGGCGACTACCTGGCCATCATCACCATCGCCGCCAACTACATCATCATCAGCACCATCGAGAACATCGGCGCCATCGGCGGCTCGCGCGGCTTCATGGGCATGAAGCGGGTGCTCAACGCCATGGAGGACGTGGTCTACCTGCCCTGGATGGTGATCTGGGTCTTCATCTTCACCGTCTTCACCATCTGGCTGCTCAGGCGCTACGTCAGCTCCACCTTCGGCAAGGGGGTCTCGGCCATCTGCCAGGACGAGGTGGCGGCCGAGATCATGAGCGTCAACACCAACAAGATCAAGACCATCAGCTTCATGGTGTCGTCGGGACTAGCCGGGGTTGCCGGCGGCCTGTTCGCCTTCGTCATTGGCTATGTCAACCCGGGCTCCTTCAACATCCTCAAGTCGACCGAGGCCCTGGTGATGGTCTACCTCGGCGGCATGGGCTCGCTGTCGGGCTCGGTGCTCTCGGCGATCCTCTTCACCCTGCTGCTCGAGGCCCTGCGGCCGCTGCAGATCATCAAGTGGATCGTCATTCCGCTGCTGCTGATCATCCTGATGCAGTTTAGGCCCGAGGGGATTCTCGGCAACAAGGAACTGGGGGACGTCTTTCCCTGGCTGAAGCGGTTTTACAAATTCAAGTGAGATGATTGACCACCGAGGCACGGAGAACACGAAGACAACCACTTTCAAGCCGGTCAAGTTGCCTTCGCCCTTCCCGGTGCCCGTGGCTCTGTGGTGACAACCTGGACGCTATGACTCAGACGCAAACCATCACGGAAGAGGCCCCGGTTCTGCAGATTCGCGGCCTGACCCAGCGCTTCGGCGGCCTGACGGCGGTCAGCGACTTCAATGTCGAGCTGCGTCCGGGCGAGCTGGTCGGCCTGATCGGACCCAACGGCGCCGGCAAGACCACGGTCTTCAACCTGGTCAGCGGCTTCTACCAGCCCAGCGAGGGCGAGATCCGCGTCTGCGGCGTGCCGACCACCGGCCTAAAGCCGCACAAGGTCACCGCCCTGGGCGTCGCCCGCACCTTCCAGAACATCCGGCTGTGGAACGAGATGTCGGTGCTCGACAATATCCGCGTCGCCCGCCACGGCAAGCTGGGTTACGGCTTCTTCCACGCCATCGCCCGCACCCGCACCTACCGGCAGCGCGAAGCGGAAATCGAGCGCGAGGCCCGCGAGCTGCTCGAAATCTTCAAGCTCGACAACTACGCCGACGAGGTACCGAAGAATCTGCCCTACGGTCTGCAGCGCAAGGTCGAGATCGTCCGCGCCCTGGCCGAGAAACCGAAACTGCTGCTGCTCGACGAACCGGCCGCCGGCCTCAACTCGGTCGACGTCCAGGAACTGATCAGCCTGGTGCGCTGGATTCACCAGACCTTCGACGTCACCATCTGGATGATCGAGCACCACATGGACGTGATGATGGAGCTGTGCGAACGGATCAAGGTGATCGACTTCGGCCAGACCATCGCCGAAGGGGCACCGGAAGAGATCCGCAACCATCCGGCGGTCATCACCGCCTATCTCGGGGACGACACCATCTGATGCTGCTCTCGGTCGAAAATCTCGAAGTCAAGTACGGCAACATCCAGGCCCTGCATGGCGTCAGCTTCCATGTCAACGAGGGCGAGATCGTCACCCTGATCGGCGCCAACGGGGCCGGCAAGACCACCAGCCTGTACGCCATCGCCCGGCTGCGGCCGCCGGAGGCACCCCGCGTCACCGCCGGCGACATCCGCTTCCGGGGCACCTCGATCCTCGATACCCGCCCCTCCGACGTCGTCCGCAAGCTGCACCTGGCGCTGGTGCCCGAGGGCCGGCGCATCTTCGGCAACCTGACGGTGCAGGAGAACCTGCAGCTCGCCACCTACGCCCGCGACAAGAACGCCGATCTCGACAAGGACTACCAGCGGGTCTTCGACCTCTTCCCCCGCCTGGCCGAGCGGCGCAACCAGCGCAGCGAGTCGCTCTCCGGCGGCGAACAGCAGATGCTCGCCGTCGGCCGCGCCCTGATGACCGGCTGCAAGATCCTGCTGCTCGACGAGCCGAGCATGGGCCTGGCGCCGGTGCTCAAGTACGAGCTGTTCCGCACCCTCAAGCAGCTCAACGAAGAGGGCATGACCATCCTGCTGGTCGAGCAGAACGCCAAGCTCGCCCTGGAGCTTGCCCACCGCGGCTACGTGCTCGACACCGGCACCATCGCCGCCGAGGGCACCAGCGAAGAGCTGCTTGGCAATCCCGAAGTGAAAAAGGCCTACCTGGGGGGGTAGGCGCGACCGGCACAGAAGTTGTTTCAGGGGCAGGTTCCGGCAGGGGCCTGCCCTTTTTCGATCTGTCGGGTGCCACCCGATTTCCCGGGGAAGATTGACAGGGGCCAAGGGTTTTTCTAGTCTGCAAACAGCCAGATGCGCAGATGCCGGTATCCAGGGGGGAGTTCTCCGCGCACCAATGAACATGGCTGCCGCCTGACGGGAACCGCCAGGCACACCGGACTGCACGACATCACCATCAGCAGGATCATCCATGCCGCAACGTGACCATTCAAGACCTGCCCTCCGGGACGGAGTTCCCTATCTTTCGGAAGAGGCACTGACCGGGCTGGGGATCACCACGGACGAGGTGATTGCCAGTATCGAGGCGGTGATCCGGGGGATGGAACAGAAAACCGCCTGGAGCGCTCCCAAGGCGGTGATTCTCACCGAGGACGGCCGCTACATGATGGCGGCGCTGGCGGCGGCCGACAGCCCCTCCCTGCTGGCGGTGAAGACCCTGGTGCTCAACCCGCGCAACCCGGAACGGAACCTGCCGCAGATCAACGGCCTGGTGACCCTGCTGGACAGCCGTACCGGGCTGCCGGTCGGCCTGCTCGACGCCAACTGGATCACCGCCGTGCGCACCGCCGGCCTGAGCGCCACCGCCGCCCGGCGCATGGCCCGCCCGGACGCGTCGGTGGCGGCCTTCATCGGCTGCGGCGTCCAGGCCCGCAGCCATCTGCAGGCCTTTGCCGATCTGTTTCCGCTGCGCCACGTCCGGCTGTTCGGCCGCGGCCGGGAAAACATCGACCGGCTGGCCCGCCTGGCAGCGGACCTCTCGCTGTCGGCCACCGTCTGCTCCTCGGCAGAAGAGGCGGTGACCGGCGCCGATCTGATCGTCAGCTCGGTCACCTACTCGACCTCGCTGACGCCCTTTCTCGACGCGGCCTGGCTCGAGCCCGGCGCGTTCGCGGCCATCACCGACCTGGGCGCGCCCTGGCTGCCGCAGAGCCTGCCGGCCTTCGACCGGATCATCATCGACGATCTGGAGCAGGAGGCCGCCATGCCCAACCGGCTGGCGCCGCCGGAGCTGGTGACGGGCGATCTCTCCGGCCTGGTCCTGGGCCGGGTGGCCGGCCGAAACGGGGCAACGGAACGCAACGCCTTCCTTTTTCGCGGCCACGCCCTGGGCGATCTCGCCCTGGCGATGCTCGCCTGGCAGCGGGCGACGGAAACGAGAAGCTGAAGCCCCCCTGCCCCACTCTCATACCCCAAGAGAGCAAAATTTTCTAAAGACCCCTCCACCGGCAACCGAAACTATCGTTACCTGCCACCGACAATCCCTCCCGGCAAACCCAAAAAAACGCAACCACCGGCACTTCTTGACGACATCAACGAAATGGAGGCAACCATGAAGACCCTGCGTACTTTGTCATTTCCGGGATTGTCCCTGGGACTGCTCGTCTGCATGCTGCTGAGCGGCTGTGGCGGAAGCGACTCATCGACAACCACCAGCAGTGTCACGACATCCGGCATTGGTCTGCCGACCGAGATTTCGGCCGTGTCGACCGGAGACACGGCCGGAACCCTGGGGCTGGCAAGCAGTATCCGTACCCTGGCGGCCACGGCGGCGGATCTCCCCGCCGACTCCGACTACAAGACAACGACGGTCGCCCGCTACGTCGACGAACCGACCCTGGAGGTATTCGGCATCATCGAAACCATCCTCAACGCCATGGTCCAGACCCACTACGACAATCCGGCCAACGTCGGCGCCGGACCGTACAAGTGCATGGTCGCCTGGTATGAAGAACGGGACGGAAAAACGACCAAGGATCTGGAGGAATGGATCGTCGACTCGCAGATGACCACCGAAAACGGCCAGCCGGTCAACCTGGTGCACGTCTGGGTGGTCAGCGACAGTGACCCGGTGGAGGTGGAGGTCAAGATCTACCAGGCCCCCAACCAGGCCGCCAACGGCACCTACCTCGACTACGGCAAGTGGACGATCAACGCCCTGATGACCGGCCAGACCCCGCCCGGACGCTTCTACGCCGACGCCGACATCGTCAACGGCGATACCGTCCTGCGGCTGGTCGAAGACATGTCGTTCACCGAATCGTTCGCCGGCCCCGGCGGCACGACCGACATCACCCTCAACGGCGTGACCCGGGCGATCATGCACCGGGGACTCAGCAGCGGCTACGGCAAGGCGGAGATCGGCGACTGGAGCTACTGCTGGAACTACGACCCGAGCACCTCGAATTCCCCCTGCGACGATGGCAGCGGCAGCTTCACCATCCCGGCGCCGCCGGTCACCTACGCCTACGACGCCAGCACCCTGGCCCTGCAGAAGACCGATGCCGGCAACAACGTCGTCACCCTCTACAAGGACCGCAGCAACCCGGTCGAGATCGCCTACCGCTACGCTGTCTACGACGCCACCACCGGCACCGATGTCGAGAAGACGCTCAACTTCGGCTTCCCGGTCACCTTCACCGACAGCAACGGCAACCGGCAGTACGGCTTCTACGGCGCCTGGCAGGGGCATCACCAGCTCTGGAGCCCCAGCGGCAGCAGCCTGCCGGACGGCACCACCGTCACCAAGGAAGACTACAGCGGCCAGACCAGCGGCCAGACCTACACCACCAAGACCTTCTACGGCACCCTCACCAAGCGCCTGCTGACCAGTGCCGACATCAGCCAGATCGCCGGTATCCCGGTGGAAATCTGGATCGGCGACGGCTTCGACCTGGTCTACGACGCCGCCAACAGCCGCTGGAACAAGTGTCTTTGGGATCCCCAGGCCAACAACGGGGCCGGCGGCGAAAGCTGCAGCGACTTCACCCAGGGTCTGGTCTCCCTCGTTCCCGACACGACCGGCCGCAAGGAGATCAGCATCAACTACTGGGACACGAGCACCAACACCAACGTCATGCTGATGTATGACGGCAGCGGCTTCTTCACCACCGACGGCATGGGCAACAAGGGCCCGGCCTTCAGCCCGGCCGACCAGGATCGTCTCAACGTCTGGGTGGGCGGCTCGGTCTACATCGAGTACACCGGCGACTTCAGCAACGGCGGCAGCGGCTGGGAGGAGAAAGATCTGGTCAGCTTCGACCAGCAGACCTGGACCCCGACCTTCGCTCAGACCAACCTCGGCCCCTTCGACTTCCCGCTCGACCGCGAATACTACATCAACAACCGGGGCGTCAACTTCGTCGTCCGGCGGGTCGCCGTCAACGGCAACGCCAGCGACTACCAGGTCCAGATGGAACAGCAGCAGGTGGTCACCCCGGACAACGCCGCCACCCTGCTCAACGGCGTCAGCTACCTGGCCTTCCCCTGGGAGGACCCGGTAACCCGCGCCCGCTACGTCTTCGATCCGGCCAGCATGATGCTGCTCGACGGCAGCAATCCGGTCACCAGCGGCCAGTGGGGCCTGATGGCCTACAGCGACAACGGCACCAGCAACGACACCAGCGACGATGTCGAGCTGAACCTGCAGTTCAACTGGGAGTATGCCGACCCGCAGGCCGGCGGCTGGGGAGCGGTCACCTACCTGGTCGACAGCGGCGGCAACTACCTCTATCTCGACGACCCGCTGCGCTTCGATCCGGTGACCCTGACCGTCAACAACACCCCGATCAACTTCTCTCTCGAGTTCGACGGCTGGATGCACGGCCTTCCCGACATGCGCTGGGAGCTGGAGAAGAACCACTTCGAGCTGACCCCCGAGCTGGCGCAGAAGGTCGTCAACCTGCCGGCCGGCACCGAACTGACCAGTGGCGGCAACAGCTACTTCGTCAAACCGATCGAAATCGGCGTCATCCTGCCGACCATCAGCGCGCCGGCCAACGCGCCGGACCTGACCGTCGCCGCTTCCCTAGACCTGGCCGGACTGAGCCTGCCAGCCGAGCCGGCCATCGGCACCCCGCCGAGCGGTCTGCGCGTCAAATACGTCGAGGGAGAAGCTGTGCAGTAGTCATCCTTCCGGTCCTCACACGCCAGAAGGGGATGCCCGGCCGGCATCCCCTTCTGGCGTTCCTTGCCACGTCCTTCTTCGACCGGCCCAACACCGGTGGTCGCAGCTGTCCCCCCCTTTGCGCTTTGCCGACCTGTCGATAAAATAAGTGTGGAACAACGAGAGAGACTCGGGGTTACGAGGTGCAACCAATGGAAAAGTCGCCTGTTGCCGTCAGCACGAAAAAATCGCAGGCGAGAAGATCTCCCGCCTGGCCCGACTGGTACGGAGAGCTGGGGGCGTTTCGCCGCCCCGACAACCGGCGGGCCGCCTGGCAGGTGGTCAATACCCTGGTACCCTATGCCGGGCTCTGGTTCCTGCTGGTTATGGCCATCCGGCAGCACCTGCCCTGGCCGCTGCTCGTGCCGCCGATGCTGCTGGCGGCGGCCTTTCTGGTCCGGCTGTTCATCCTCTTTCACGACTGCGTGCACGGATCGCTGTTCACCAGCAAACGGGCCAACAGTTTCTTCGGCCACCTGTTCGGCATCCTGGTCTTCACCTCGTTCGAGGACTGGCGCTTCAACCACCTGCGGCATCACGCCACTTACGCCAACCTCGATTCGCGCGGCTTCGGTGACATCTGGACCCTGACCGTGCAGGAATACCGTAAGGCACCATTCCGCACCCGCCTGCTGTACCGGCTCTACCGGCATCCCCTGGTGGTTCTCGGCCTGGGCGCCCTGTTCACCTTCCTCCTCGGCCAGCGCATTCCTTCGCGCCAGGGCCGCCGCCGCGAGCGGGCGAGTGTCCTGTTCACCAACCTGGCCCTGCTGGGCATCGCTATCCTGGCCGCCGGCACCATCGGCCTGAAAACCTATCTGCTCATCCAGCTGCCGGTGCTCTGGCTGGCCGGAGCGGCCGGGATCGCCCTCTTCTTCGTCCAGCACCAGTTCCCCGGCGGCTACTGGGCCCGCACTCCGGAATGGGATCCGCTGCGCGCCGCCCTGGAAGGCAGCTCCTTCTTCCACCTGCCGGCCGTCCTGCGCTGGTTTTCCGGCAACATCGGCTACCATCACATCCATCACCTGAAGCCGACCATCCCGAACTACCGGCTGCCGGCCTGCTTTGCGGCGGTTCCACAACTACGCGCCATCAAACCACTCACCCTGCGGCAAAGCCTGACCTGCTTCCGTCTGAAACTCTGGGACGAAGAGAAGCGAAAGATGGTCGGTTTTCCCAAGAGCGGGCCACAGGATGCGAAAAACGGACAGATTTCGGCCGCAGCCTGACCCCCTCCAACAGTCCGGGCTCAACCCTCACGGCCCCATGACCGTCGATACTCTGTTCGTCTACGGGACCCTGCGCCGCCACACAGGCCATCCCATGCAACGCCTGCTGGCCGGAGAGGCCACCTGCCTGGGGCCCGCCAGCTGGCAGGGACGGCTCTACCGGGTCACCCATTACCCGGCCGCCGTTCCATCCGCCGATCCCGGCGAAAGGGTTGTCGGAGAAATCTGGCGGCTGAACGATCCGGAACGGCTGCTGCCGCTACTCGACCGATACGAGGAATGCGGCCCCGGTTTTCCGGAGCCGACCGAATATGTCCGGCAGATCCACCGGGTACGGGACACCGCAGGGCGGGAGCTCGCGGTCTGGGTCTACGTCTACAACCGGCCGGTCGAAGGGCTGGAGCGGATCCTTTCCGGCGACTTTCTCGCCGCCGGCGATCGATAAGGAAGATTCTTCGTCGGTTTCCGAAAAACCCATTCAGGAGTGAGGAGTT
>CAYTVY010000018.1:0-4045 GCA_964441925.1 uncultured Geothermobacter sp. | reverse complement strand
GAGGAGTTTTGCGTCAGGTCGAGGCGGCCGCCGATGAGCGCGGAGGCGTACCCGTGCGGTACGCCGCACAAGCGAAGAGACGGCCAACGAAGAGATGGCGCAAAAGAACCGCCCCCGGGAAAAACGGGGCTATTCCTCACAGAGAACGGTGCCGGCCACCTGCTCGGCAAACCGGCGACAGGTCTGCAGGTTTTCCTCGGTCGGAGTGAAACGGAAGGAGATGCTCTCGGCCGCCAGCTTGTACCTGAGCCCCCGCAGCCGGTCCTCGACCATCTTCACCGCCTCACCGCTCCAGCCGTAGGAGCCGAAAACAGCCGCCAGCTTGGCCTTGGGCGTCACCGAGGAGATCAGCGCCAGGGCGTGCCAGACGTGCGGCGGAGCGTCACGCTGGATGGTCGGAGTGCCGATGATCAGCACGTCGGCCTCCTCCAGGGCGTTGCGATAGTCGTCGTCCCGCATGCCGGAGATGGCAAAGGTCTGCACGTCGACCCCCTGTCGTTCCAGCTCGCCGGCAATCACCTCGGACATCTCGCGGGTATTGCCGTGGCTGGATAACACGGCAAGCAGTGCCTTGGGCCGGTCGGTCTGCGGCGGCGGCGCCGCCCAGCGTTTGTAGGTGGCGATGGCGTCCCGGCCGCCGCGCCGCCGTATCGGCCCGTGCGACGGACAGACCAGCTCGATCTCCAGCTTCTCCACCTTGGCCACCGCCTCGCGGATCTTGTCCTTGAAGGGCCGCATGATGCAATCGAAGTAGAAATAGAAGTCGTACGAAAAATCGGCGATCTCGTCGTCGAACAGCCGGCTCGGACAATAATGGGCACCGAAGGCGTCACAGGGAAAGAGCACCTTCTCCTCGACCAGGTAGGTGAACATGGTGTCGGGCCAGTGCAGATAGGGAGCAAGGATGAAACGCAGGGTCCGGCCACCAAGGTCGACCTCTTCCCCTTCACTGACCACGTGGCTGTTGAAAGGGCGGTTGAGCAGCTGACGGAGGAAGTTCTCCGCCGCCTTGGTGCAGTAGACGACAATGTCGGGATTGCGCTCGATCAGGGCGGCCAAGGCCCCGGAATGATCCGGTTCGGTGTGGTTGACCACCACGATGTCGACTTTCTCCGGAGGCAGGTGTTCGCCGACCTTGCGCAAAAACTCGTCGAGAAAAGGCGCCTTGACGGTGTCGATCAGTGCCGTCTTCTCGCTGCCGCGTACCAGGTAGGCATTGTAGGTGGTCCCATTGTGGGTCGGGAAAAGATCATCGAAAACCTTCAGGTCGGGATGGCGGACCCCGACCCAGTCAACCCCGTTGCAGACGGCTATGCTTCGCTCCATGACGTACTGTCTCCTTGTGAATGAACGACAAATCCGGTCAACTATAGCGAAGAAAGCCCCCCGGCGCAAGCCGGCGACCGATCCCTCCTGCAGAGAAGAGGGGTCAGTACTCCAGCTCGGACAGCGGCAGAGCGAAGGTCTGGCGGTAGTAGCGGATCTCGATGATGATGATCTTGATGATGCTGGCCACCGGCACCCCGATGATCATGCCGAGCACCCCGTAAAGCTTGCCGCCCATGATGATGGCGATGATCACCCAGAGCGGGTGCAGGTTGGAGACGTGCGAGATGAGAATGGGAATGAGGATGAAATTGTCCACCACCACCTGGGCGATCAGCACGTAGGTGGCGACGATCCACCAGAACTGGCCTCCCAGCCCCAGGTCGACCAGGGCGATGAGAATGCCCGGCACCATGCCGACCAGGGGCCCGAGATAGGGGACCAGGTTGGTGACCCCGGCGAAGACCGCCAGCAGGGGAACGTACCGGATGTCGGTCAGCGAAAGACCGACACCGACCACCAGGCCGACAATCGCCGCTTCCAGCACCCGGCCCCGGACGAAGTGGCTGAGCTGGCGGCTGATCAGCCAGGCCAAATCGTGCGCCATTTCATAGTAACGGTTCGGTACCAGCCCGACGGAGAAGCGGATGATCTTCTGCCCGTCACGCAGGAAGAAGAAGGTGAACAGCGGCACCAGCACCATCAGGCCGCCCAGCCGCAACGCCGAACCGGTGGTTTGAGAAAGGATTTCGCTGAACAGCCGCTCGGCCAGAATCCGGCCGCGCGACGGCAGATCGATGCCGCCGACGTAGGGAAAGACTTCCTGCAGCTTCGCCTGCAACTCCTTCAGCAGGGCGATGGCGCGACCGAGATAGCGCGGCAGGTCGGTCCGCAGGGAAAACCACATGTCGGCCCAGTGCGGACTGAGCCAGCGGATCGCCAGAAAGACCAGCAGGGCAAGCAGGAAGAAGACGAGAAAGATGCTGGCGCTGCGGCTGAGCGGCCCCCGCTCGCACAGGCGCACCAGCGGCTCGAGCAGAAAGCTGAGTACCAGGGCGAGCAGAATCGGCAACACGATGCCGGTCGTCGCCTGATGCAGCAGTTCGGTGATGCGTGACGCCGAACTGTAGATGGCCAGACCGGCGGCGATGCTGGCGGTCATGACAAAGAAGAAGAGCAGGACATGTCCGCGGGTCAGGGTGGGCGTCTCCGCCATCGGCTCACTCCTTCCCTTCCGTGGCGTCCTGCAGGGCATTGTGCAGACGCTTCAGCTCCCGGTCGGCGACATGCAGCCGCTCGCTCATCACCCGGGTCAGTCCGAGGAGGATACGGGTCGCCAGCCGGGGATTCTTCTCCAGGCAGTCGAGCAGGTCGGCCCGGAAGAAGCCTATCAACTGCGCCTTTTCGAGGGTCCGGGCCGCAGCACTGCGCACGGCCGGGCTGACGAGCGTCGTTTCGCCAAAAAAATCCCCGGCTTCCAGAACCGCCAGCTCGTGCTCCCGTCCCCGGCTGTCGCGGGTGAAGATCTTCACCCGGCCGGCACGAATGGCATAGAGACCCGAGCCCGGATCACCCTCGGCGAACACCGTCTCATGTTCGTCGTAGTCACGCACATGGACAATCGACTCCAGGGCCAGCAGCTCGCGGCCGGTCAGTTCGGAAAAGAGGGGAATGGTGCCGAGGAAACCGGCAAGGGAGTCTTCCTCGGGCTTTCCGGCAAAGACGTTCTTCCACAACAGACTCAAGACACCCTCCCGATATCAGAACAGCATGGAGAACACCGACTCTCAGGGAGCCAGCAGCTTCTCCACCTCCGGTGCAAACGAGGTGTTGACCTCGTAATCGACAAAAGAGACGGTCATCGTTTCCCGCTGCTCACCACGACGGAGGCTGCGGATCTGGCGCACCGGCAGCCAGATACCGTCGAACGGCTCGAAGGAGGTTTCCAGCCGTGCCTCGAGACGGCCGTCGAAGGACGTCAGCAGCAGCTCTTCCGGCAGTCCCCCCGCGGCAACCTCGCGATAGCGGATCTCAAGCGTCAGGATGCGTTCGTCGTCGGTGGTGATCTCGATCCGGCTGACCACCTCCTTCTCCGGATCGACATCGATCACCAGACGGCGCACCCCCTTCTGCGGCAACCCGAACCCGTCCCCATAAAAGGCACCGCCGAGATCGACCGGCGCCACAAACTGCAGGATCACGCTCTGCAACCGCACACCGGCCAGATCGCTCTCCACCACCTTGACTTCGGCCGCCTCGAAAAGACGGGCCCGGTCACCACCACGGCCGGGGGGAAGAAAGAAATCGAACAGTTCAAGGGAAAACTGGCGCGAAAAGCGCTGCGCCAGTTGCTGCATCAGGGGGAAAACGTTCGCGCCCTCAGCCCGGACCAGCGACTTGCCGCTGCTGCGCTGCCAGTATTTGCGGATGACGGGAACAACAGGACGCGGCACATCAGCGGGAAGCGAAGCGGTCATCTGCGCAATGGTCCGCCGGATGCGGTCGGTCTCGATGGTGACAACATAGTTTTCCAGCGCCGGCTGTCGCTTGGCATAGGCGCGGGCAATCTTTTCCAGCACCGAGAAGTCGGCCGCCACTGCCGGCAGGGCCGGCAGCCACAGCAGGACAACGGCCAGACCGGATATCCTGAAGAACACGCGAACGCCTCCTGCCGAAGGAAAAACGTCATCGGGGTGAAACCGGCCACCGGAGTCTGCTA